>URQG01000074.1 GCA_900549895.1 uncultured Lachnobacterium sp. | reverse complement strand
CCGAGATCTACGCGCGTAAGATCGTCGGCAGCGTCAGATGTGTATAAGAGACAGCAGTAATTGATTGCTTCCTCAAAAGTCTCGCATCGCACGGTATCCATAAATCCATGACGGTGCGCACAGTTTTCAATCTTCTCTGCCGTTTGTCCGATCAGCACAAGTTTCTTGACTTTTCCATCGAAAGCATCGATCCACTCATCGTACTCGGACTGCTTATCGTATCCACCGCCGATCAAAAGCGTCGGACGGTTCATTGCGCGGATTCCCTGAATTGCGGCATCCGGATTCGTTCCCTTGGAATCATTATAGAACTTAACGCCGCGCTTCTCTGTCACATACTCGATTCTGTGCTCAACAGCCTGGAACTTCTTTAACACTTCCACGATCTTTTCCATCGGGACACCGAAGTTCACACTCATCGCACATGCTGCCATCACATTCTCATAATTGTGCCGTCCGAGAAGATTCAGTTCATTGACATTGATCACATGCTCCGTCTGTCCGTCATGTGCATAGAAAATATCCTCTCCATCAAGGTAAAATCCATTTTCAAGCTTTCTGTGGCTGCTGAAATATACCACGCTCACCGGTGCCTGCTCCCCGAAAGCACGAAGCACTTCATCCTCATAGTTAAGAACACATACCTGATCCTTTGTCTGATTTTTGGTGATGGATTCCTTCGTCTCAATATAACATTCCATCGTATGATGGCGGTTCAAATGATCCGGTGTAATATTTAAAATTGCCGAAATTTCCGGCTTAAAATCATGTATTGTCTCCAGCTGGAAGCTGCTGATCTCTGCGACCGTCACCGTATCGTCCGTCATTGTTGCAGCCTCTGATGTATATGGGATTCCGATGTTACCTACCACACGGACATCATCAAAATAATTTTTCATGATCTCGCCTGTCAAAGCAGTGGTTGTTGTCTTTCCATTTGTTCCGGTGATTGCGATCAGTTTTCCTTTGCCAAAGTGGTAAGCAAGCTCAATCTCACCCCAGATCGCCACATTCTGTGCGCGAAGTTTCTCCACCATCGGAAGGTCTGTCGGGACTCCCGGGCTTAACACTGCCACACCAAATTCGTGCATCTGTTCCTCGGTAAGTTCTCCGAGGATCATCGGTACATTTTTTAACTCCGGTGCCTTC
The DNA here is from genome assembly GCA_900549895.1 of uncultured Lachnobacterium sp. Classification (GTDB taxonomy): domain Bacteria; phylum Bacillota; class Clostridia; order Lachnospirales; family Lachnospiraceae; genus Roseburia. The sequence goes on along the minus strand of URQG01000074.1, from coordinate 7,196 downwards.
GCATAGAACTTTTCCAAATCCAGTTCTTTGTTGACATCAAACAAAACCGTATCAATCTTCTTTTTAAGGAGCAGCTCTGCGGCTGCGATTCCACTGACTCCGGTACCTACGACCAGAACCTTACTCTCTTCTATCTTCATGTTTTGTTCCTCCGTTGTTTTTGAACATCCGTCCATTTAAAGTCTGCGCAGCACTGCCTCACGCAATGCTATGCATACTGTTTTTAGTATACGTTATTCCCTACTGCAATTCAAGATAAGGCAGAATGTTTTCAAATATTTCCTTTGCGACCGGTGCCGCGATCGTACCGCCGTAATAAACCCCGGACGGATTTCTTATGATCACAAGAACCAGTACCTGCGGATCATCGGCAGGTGCGAATCCAAGGAACGAAGAAATATAACGGTTTGCCGACCTCGGTAATGTCTGTGAGGTTGCGGTCTTGCCACCGATGTTATACCCCTCGATATAAGCCTTTTTGCCACCGCCTTCCGATACAACCTTCTCAAGAAGATACCGCATTTTCTCCGATGTCCCGGGGCTGCAGATCACCTGATCCTGTTCATAAGAGAATTTTTCAATGCAGTTGCCAGCTGCATCTTCCACCTGCATGCCAAAATGCGGCGTCACACGGTTTCCCCCGTTGATGATTGAAGATACTGTTGTTGCAAGCTGGATTGGCGTAATCTGAAAAGACTGTCCGAACGATATCGTCGCAAGTTCCACCAGTCCGATGTTTTCTCTCTTATGCATGATCGTCGCTGCCTCGCCCGGCAGATCAATATGCGTTTTATCAAGCAGCCCGAACTGTCCGAAATAGTCATAAAAGCGATCCGCGCCGATGCGGAGCCCCACATTGATAAAAACCGGATTACAGGAATTTTCAATGCCTTCCACAAAACTTTCCGCTCCGTGTCCCGTTGTCTTATGGCAGCGAATTCTTCTGTCCTCTACCACAATATATCCCGGACAATGAAAACGGTCTTCGAGCGAAACCACACCCTCTTCGAGTGCTGCCGCACTGGTGATGATCTTGAATGTGGATCCCGGCTCATAAGTATCGTTAATGCAATGGTTTCGCCACATCTGATTTAAATATTCCTGTTCCTCATCCGTCCCCTCATATTCCCGATAGGGTTCCGTCAGTACAAACGGCTCGTTGAGATTGAATTCCGGATAATCGACCATGGCAAGTATCTCGCCGTTCTTTGGATTCATCACCAGAATGCTGACCGAATCCGCCTCTTTTTGCAGGTATGCTTTTTCCGCAGCCTGCGCCGCAAAAAGCTGGATATTCGAATCGAGGGAAAGCCGCAGATTATTTCCGGCCACCGGCTCGATTCGTTCCTCCCCGATATTATCAACCTCCACGCCACGCGCATCCGTTGTGGTCAGGATCGTACCGTCCGTTCCTTGCAGATATTTGTCATACACGGTTTCAAGTCCGATGATTCCCTGGTTATCACCGCCTGTAAATCCAAGCACTTTCGAAGCCAGATCATCAAACGGATACTCCCTCTTATAATCCTCATCCACCTTCACACCGGCATATCCGTACGCCAGGATCCGGTTCCCCGTTTCCTTGTCGACATTACTTTTGATACGCTCGATCGATGAATATTTTTCTACGCGTTTACGCACACGTTCCTCCGGCAGATTCAGTTCTTTGACCAGCATTGCAATGACCGCTTCCGGGTCCTGAATCTGATTATGAATCACCGATATCGTACAGACTGACCGGTTTCCCGCCAGCACCACACCGTTTACATCCAGTATTTTGCCTCGCGCCGCTTTGATCTGACGTTCTCTCTGCTGCAGATCTGTTGCAAGACGAGAGTAATAATCTCCGCGGAAGATCATAAGATATACTAATCGTCCAAGCAACACACAGACCGCAACAAGCACGACGGCTGCAAAGACACATATTTTTCTGCGGTGATAGGTTTTATTGCGTTCCACGACACATTCCTGCCACTGCTCTTTACTTATAGATATATGAATGGGCGGATGTCATTAGAACACCCGCCGCATATCCCTACTGTTATTCATTTGTATCGGTTTCGCCTTTTTTCTTAACCGGCTTATGTTCTCCGGTGTACTGTGCATTCACACCGGTTACGTCAAGGCCTTCATTCTTGCCTGTCAGTTCTTCATCCGGATAGATATTCATATAAGGAAGCACTTCCTCTAAGATCTCACGCACGATATTCTGTGCGAAATAACTGTGGGACTGATCCGCAACGTTTGGTTCATTTACAACACAGTAAATGACCAGCTGCGGATTATCATACGGTGCGAAGCCCATAAATGACACAAGATATTTGCGGTCTTTACGAGGAATCTTCTGTGCCGTTCCGGTCTTGCCACCCATGGAATAACCATCCACTTTGGCAGTACCGGCAGTACCCTTGGATACAACATCGTATAAATAATTGCGGATCTTATCGCTCGTGCTCTCGGAAACCGTCTGTTTTACCGCCTTTGGCTCGATCGTTAAAACCGTATTGCCGGACGCATCCGTAATCTTTGTCACAAGATGCGGCTGATAATAAGTTCCTCCGTTGACAAGCGAACAAAAAGCGCTCGCCATCTGGATCATCGTACAATTATAGTTCTGGCCGAACGCATTGGTTGCAAGATCGATCTTTTTGATCGTATCTTCCGTATATACAAGCGTCGATGTATTTGCCTCACCCGGCAGATCGATTCCCGTCTTCTGTCCGAATCCGAAGTTAGACTGATACTCTAAGAAATTCTCCTTACCGATCTTATAAGACATCTGCATCAAAGCATCATTACACGAATCCATCAGTGCCTCGCGAACGGTCTCAACACCATGTCCGTTACGGTTGACACAGCTTACTTTCTGTCCGTCGAACACTTCCCCTCCATCGCAGAGGAACGTCATCTTATCGTTGATCGTTCCGGTTTCAAGACCTGCCGCCACGGTAAAAGGCTTCTGTACCGATCCCGGCTCATACGTTGCCGTCACACAATAATTCTGCCACAGACCATTCAGAATATCCATGGTTTCATCATCCGTCATATTCTTACGTTCTTTTTTCGAATACAGGGAACTTAAATCTCTCGGATCATTCGGATCAAACATCGGATAATCAGCCATCGCAAGTACTTCACCATTCTGCGGATTCATAATAATGACCGCTGTGTCCGCACTTCCGTTGCCCTCATAATAATTATCACGATATGCGTCATTGAATTCCTGTATCTTCTTTTCAACAATCGACTGGATATTGGAATCAATGGAAATAACAAGATTGTTTCCGTCCTGTGCCGGAATTACCGTCTTCTCAAAATTACTGTCTGAATTCAGATATCCGTACTCTCGTCCGTTAACGCCGTTTAACACATCATCATAATAATTTTCCAGCCCGGACGTTCCGACATTGCCGGATGAAGTAAAACCGATCACCGATGCCGCAAGCGTCTTATAAGGATAACCTCTCTGATATTCCTTTTCGAACCACACACCTTTGATATTCGGATTTACCTTGTTGCCTTTCTTATCTGTCTTATCCTCAAGTTCGACAAACTTCTGGATCGCATCATACGGAAGTTTCTTTGCAAGCACAATGTACTTACTGTCTTTCTTATCCTTGGCATACGTTCTTAAATCTTCTTCTTTTAATTCCGGGAAGCATTGTACCAAAGCCTGAATCGTCGGCTCTATAAAATCTTCCTTATATGTCATCTGCGAACAGTCCAGGATCACATTGTATACGGCCACACTGGTCGCAAGCACAGTTCCCGAACTGTCAATGATATCACCACGCTGATAAGGGATCGTTTTACTGTCATAGGACTGCATCGACAGTACCTTTTTCTCGTATTTGTCTCCGCTCGTGGATTCAATGTAAGTAAGTACACCGATCAACCCGCACAACACCACAAGAAATACAGAAAAAAGCACAATCAGCTTTGTCCGCATAGCTCGATTGAATTTTTTTACAGGTCTTCTTTTCTTTCTTCTTACCACATTTTACTCCTACTGTTTCGGAATATCGCTATACTGATCCATATAGTTGTTGTTCTCAATCGTGTAGTATACAACCTGATCTTCCTTTGGATAGTCCATTCCGAGTTTATTGATAGCAACATCCTTGACATGATTCAGGTCAACGGATGTTGTTACATTCTTATAACGTGCATCATTATCTGCACGAAGATCCGTCACCTGGCTCTCAAGATTCGCAATATTGCGCATGCGGTTTGTAATCTGTGACTGCAGATTAACAAATGACACCGCTGCCATTGCGATCACAAGAACTCCGGCTGTCAGGAACATCACATATCCCGGACTCATCTCCATCGCTCTCTGACGATTTCTGCGTGCTGCGTTTCTCCGGTTTTTACGATGTCTAACCTGTTCTACTTCCTCACGACTTCTGCGCTCAGGACGAACCGGAGCTTCTAATTCGCGGACTGTATTTCCATTTATGTAATAATTTCTGGTCATATTCGCTTCCCTGCTTTCTCTTTAATTCGTCGCACGCTCAAAAACGCGGAGCTTCGCGCTCTTGGAACGGCTGTTCTCTTCAAGTTCCTTCTCCGAAGGAAGTATCGGTTTTCTGGTTACTACATGTCCTTTGGACTTGTTACCGCATACACATACCGGAAAATTACTTGGGCATGTACAAGGGTTTTCGTTCTTTTTAAAACTGGATTTTACAATACGGTCTTCCAGTGAATGGAACGTAATAATACATATTCTTCCACCATCATCAAGAAGTTCGATCATGTCGTCAAGATTATCTCTAAGCACATCCAGTTCATGGTTCAACTCGATTCGGATTGCCTGATAGGTTCTTTTGGAAGGATGTCCTCCCGTCATCTGTACCTTCATCGGGATAGCACCCTTGATGATAGCGTTAAGTTCTCCTGTCGTCTCGATCGGCTTTACGGCTCTGGCACTTACAATATGCTTCGCAATATTCTTTGCGAAGCGATCCTCTCCATAATCCCGGATGATACGAAACAGATCCATCTCACTATATTCATTGACAATATCCTTTGCCGTCAGTGTCTGTCTGTCATCCATTCGCATATCAAGAGGTGCATCCTCACTCCGGTAAGTAAATCCTCTCTCCGGTGTGTCAAGCTGAAACGAAGAAACGCCAAGATCCAATAAGATTCCATCCACCTTGTCGATTCCAAGATCATGAAGTACTTCTTTCATCTGTGCATAATTACTTCTGACAATGGTAACTTTATCCTTGTAATCCTTAAGCCGTTCGCTTGCTGCTGCGATTGCGTCTGCATCCTGATCGATTCCGATCAGCCTTCCGGTCGTCAGGCGCTTGCAGATCTCAAGTGAGTGACCCGCTCCACCCAATGTACCATCCACATAGATTCCGTCCGGACGGATATTCAGTTGTTCGATTGTCTCATTGAGCATTACCGAATAATGCTTGAATTCCATATTTTTCCTCTCTAAATTCCGATTCCAAGATCCGCCATGTGTTCTGCAATCTCATCCATATCATCAAAGTCACTGTTCTCCTGGTAACGTTCTTTGCTCCAGATTTCAACTCGGCTGAATACACCAACCGATACGACTTCTTTATCAATTCCTGCATATTCGCGGAGATTTGCCGGAAGATTAATTCTTCCCTGCTTGTCCACTTCGCAGTTTGCTGCACCTGCAAAAAAGAATCTTAAAAACTTTCTTGCATCTTTGGAGGTAAGTGGTTTCTCTCTGAGGCTTTCTTCGATACGCTGCCATTCTTCATGTGAATACACAAACAGACATCCATCCAGGCCCTTGGTTACAACGAACTCGTTGCCAAGCTGCTCTCTGAATTTTGAAGGTACGATCAATCTGCCCTTCGCATCGATGGAATGATTGTATTCACCCATGAACATGACGCGCTCACCTGCCTTTCTGTCTAATCGATCGTGTGCTCGTTGTCTGCAGGTAAGTTCTCCACATTGTTATCAACTTATCCACCACTTCACACCACTATATGGTAAATTTCCGCCACTTTCTACCACCTTGTTTCAATAATACCTCTCATAAGACTAAAAATCAAGATTTTTTCATGGATTTTACGCGGTTTTTTCTATCTATCCAAGATGTTGTGGTATACTGTATTTCACTCAACAAAAAGCACTATTTTGCGCAAAATTCTCATAAAAAACCAAAAAGTGGAGGATATTCCCACATATGGGTATATCCTCCACTTTTTATATTTTATTTCAATTATGCTTCGATTGTGGGATCTTCCTCCACTTTCGCTTTCTTTCCGGCACGCACATGCCAGATGACGATCCAGGCAATCGATATGACTGCAAGCAGTGCCGCAAGTGCCATGGATACCGGATAACCGATTCCCGGAATCAGCAGCTGATCCGTGCGGAGCGATTCAACCCAGAATCGTCCGATTCCGTAGCCTGCCAGATACAAAAGGAACACTTCTCCGTCAAATTTCTTATGCTTCGTAAACAGGATCAGGCAGATCAAAAGTACCAGATTCCACATCGATTCATACAAAAATGTCGGATGGACCTGAATATAAGAGATTCCGCCACTCTCTACCACATGGTTCATCAGATCCGTCGTCACATCCGACGAGCGTACCGCCGAAAGCGGAAGCTGCATAGCAAACAATCCGTCCGTATAGCCGCCAAAGGCTTCCCGGTTGAAGAAATTTCCCCAGCGTCCGATGATCTGTCCCAGAACAAGTCCAAGCCCCGCAGTGTCGCATAATAACCCCATCGAAAGTTTTTTCACCCTTGAAAATACGAACGTTGTGATAATTGCTGCGATCACGCCGCCATAGATCGCGAGCCCACCCTGACGGATATTAAAGATGCTTAACAGATCATCCTTATAATAATCCCATCGGAATGCAACATAGTACAGCCGCGCACCGATCAGTGAACAGACAATTGCGATTATCGCAAGGTCATAATAAGTGTCCTGCTTTTGTCCCGTTTTCTTTGCCATCCAGCAGGCAATACCGAGTCCCGCAAGCATTCCGCAGGCAATCACGATTCCGTAATATGCGACGGAAAAATTGCCTATCATAATATTCTTTCCGACATGATCCAGATAGATATGCAGATGAGGAAAGTTAATGTTATAATCCATGATTCATACTCCTTTTATATTGATTCCTATATAAGCGATTGCGAAACTCCTGTGGCGGCGTGCTCCGGCTGGGCTGACCCGGTGG
>URQG01000073.1 GCA_900549895.1 uncultured Lachnobacterium sp. | reverse complement strand
GTCAGATGTGTATAAGAGACAGGAGGAATATTAACCTCCTCGCCCCTTGTACTTTGACTCGTTTTATCTCCTTTTCATTTTTGTTAAATTTATTGTAGCGCATTTGCTCATTTTTGTATAGAATAAAATGTAGAAGAAATATGTAAAAATGTTGTAAAGGTAGGCAATATGAATAATAAATACAAAAATTCCTATATCGTAAAAGAAAAAGAGCTTGTATCTCTGTCCGTATATAACGTAGGCTTCCAGAGCTGTGATAGCCTGTATCAGTGGGGCCCCGGTATCAGAGACCATTATCTGATTCACTATATCATAAGCGGTAAAGGCCGCTACACTGTAAATGGCAGTGTTCACACATTAACTCCCGGTGATGCGTTTCTCGTATATCCAAATACCGAAGTGATTTATCAGGCTGATGCGCAAGATCCTTGGGAATATACCTGGGTAGGCTTTACCGGCAGCGATGCTGCAACCATTTTAAGAGCCACTGATTTCACAAAAGCGCATCCATACATACACAGTGTATCAAACGGAAACGAAATCAAAAGACAGCTCATGCATATATACGACGCCAGAGGCACAGAATTTGAAAATGCACTCGAAATGACCGGGCGACTCTACACCACCCTCGCTCTTTTTGTCAGTGCCGCCACATCAAAGCCGCCGCAAAACAGTGCAAACTCCTATGTACAAAAGGGCATCGAATACATCTCCGCCAACTATTCATACCCTATCACCGTTGAGGATATTGCATCATATATAGGCTTAAGCCGAAGTCACCTGTTCCGTTCCTTCCAGAGCATCCTCGGTGTATCGCCAAAGGAATATCTGACCGATTTCAGAATCAAACAGGCATGCTATCTGCTTAAACACTCCTCATTGTCCATCACAGCAATTGCAGGCTCTATAGGGTTTGATAACAGCCTTTATTTTTCAAAGACCTTTCATAAAATAAAAGGCCTTTCGCCTAAGGAGTATCGCAGTAAATACAAAAAAGCTCAAGAATAAAAAAAGCTACCAGGCTTCACATGAAGCCCGGCAGCTTTTTCATATATCTCTTTATGCTAAACTAAGCAAGCTTAGATTTAGCAACCTCTACTAATTTAGCAAATCCTGCTGCATCTGTAACAGCCATATCAGCTAATACCTTACGGTTAAGGTCAACGTTTGCTAACTTTAAGCCGTGCATGAACTGGCTGTATGAAAGTCCGTTGAGACGAGCTGCTGCGTTGATACGAGCAATCCATAACTGACGGAACTGTCTCTTTCTCTCCTTACGTCCAGCATAAGAACTTGTTAAGGCTCTCATTACGGACTGCTTAGCTACTCTATACTGCTTAGATCTAGCGCCTCTGTAACCCTTAGCTAACTTTAAAGTTCTATTATGTCTCTTCTTAGCGCCTAAACCGCCTTTAACTCTTGCCATTTGTTGATTCCTCCTTAACTAATACTACCGATTACATGTATGGTAAAATCTTCTTCATATTCTTAACATTTGTCTTATCTGTCATAGTCGGTTTTCTAAGATTTCTCTTAGTCTTTGTTGTCTTCTTTGTTAAGATATGTCTCTTGTAAGCTTTATTTCTCTTTAACTTTCCGGTTCCTGTTAATTTGAAACGTTTTGCAGCTGCTCTGCTAGTCTTCATTTTTGGCATTGTTTATTCCTCCTTAAAATGTTATCTTTTCTCTGCCAGCACCATACCGATGCTTCTGCCTTCAATCTTCGGTGCTTTCTCCACCACTGCAATATCAGAGAGATTCTCAGCGAAATCATCCAAGATGTGTTTGCTGCTACTCATATGCGCCATCTCACGTCCGCGGAAACGAAGTGTGATCTTGACTTTGTTACCTTTTGCAAGGAACTTCTTTGCAGCGTTCATCTTAGTATTCAGATCATTCGTATCAATGTTCGGTGAAAGACGAATCTCTTTAAGTTCAACAGTCTTCTGTTTCTTCTTGGCTTCCTTATCCTTACGAGCCATCTCGTAACGATACTTACCATAATCAATCACCTTGCAGACAGGCGGCTTTGCGTTCGGTGCGATCTTGACAAGATCAAGTCCGGCTTCATCTGCAATCTTCTGTGCTTCGCGTGATGAAACAACACCAATCTGCTCACCATCCGCCCCGATCAGGCGAACTTCTCTGTCTCTGATTTGTTCATTAATCATTAACTCGCTAATAGTTCCGTACCTCCAATAAAAAATAGTGGATAGGCAGACTATCCACTATTACGTCTAACATAAAGGCATGTTAAAAGTATGAACACTAAGTCGCCCAATCGCGCTTAGGTGAGAGTGGATACTCTACTTGTTTCTAACAACTATTTGAATTTACCACATCCACGGTCATATGTCAACAGGTAAATTACATTTTCATACGTCTTATTCCACCGGTTCTGCCGGAATAAATACTCTCTGGCTTCCGACCGGATTCTCTTTCGGAACCGCTTCTTTGGCTTCCTTGCAGAACTGCTCCTGGGAGTTTACCAAAACCTTTCCTCTCTTGTCAAGCTTCTCATACTCTCCGTCAGCCTTCAACACTCTTGCCTTCACATTGTCCTCGAGTTCCACCTCGAGAATATGGAGTGCTTTCTCCTTCAAAGACTCCTCAAGGACAGGGAAAATGATTTCCACCCGGCGATCAAGGTTACGCGGCATCCAGTCTGCACTTCCCATATAGACTTCCGTCTCTCCATCATTCAGGAAATAGAAAATGCGACTGTGCTCAAGGAAATTTCCAACAATAGAACGCACGGTAATATTTTCGCTGACACCCGGAATACCGACACGCAGGCAACAGATACCCCGAACGATAAGGTCAATCTTGACTCCGGCAGCCGATGCCTCATAAAGCGCCTCTATAATTCCTCTGTCACAAAGCGAATTCATCTTCGCAACGATACGTGCGGGACGTCCCTGCTTTGCATGTTTCTTTTCACGATCGATCAGATGTAAAAATTTGTCACGCAGCCAGTATGGAGCAAGAATCAATTCATTCCATGAAAGAGGTTCAGAGTAACCGGACAACATATTAAATACAGCCGTTGCATCTTCTCCAATGCTCTCTTTGCATGTGAAGATACCACAATCCGTATAGAGCTTTGCCGTTGAATCGTTGTAGTTACCGGTTCCGAGATGGACATATCGGCGAATGCCATCTTCCTCCCGACGAACGACCAAAGCAATCTTACTGTGTGTTTTCAGTCCTACCAGGCCATAGATTACATGGCAGCCTGCCTGTTCCAGCTTTTTAGCCCATACAATATTGTGTTCCTCATCAAATCGGGCCTTCAACTCTACAAGGACCGTAACCTGCTTACCATTCTCAGCTGCCTGTGCAAGCGAGCTGATGATCGGCGAATTTCCGCTCACACGATACAGTGTCTGCTTGATAGCAAGTACATCCGGATCTTTGGACGCCTGACGAATAAAATCAACAACCGGATCAAATGTTTCATATGGATGGTGCAGGAAAATATCGCCTTTTCGAATTGCCTCAAATATATCCTCACCCGGAGCAATCTCCGGCACCTGTTGCGGCGTATATGGTTTATAACGCAGATGATCATATCCGTCGATGCCGTAAAGCTTCATAAGATATGTCAGATCGATCGGCCCGGCTATATGAAACACATCTTCCTCCGCTACTTTCAGTTCCGTCTTTAAAAATTTAAGCAGCCTCTTATCTGCTTTCTGCTCAATCTCAAGACGGATAACTTCACCCCACTGGCGCATTTTAAGCTTACTTTGGATCTCTTTTAACAGATCCGATGCCTCATCCTCGTCAATGGTCAGATCTGCATTACGCATAATTCGGTATGGATAAGCACAAAGTACCTTATAATTAGAAAAAAGCAATCCGATATTGCGCTCAATAATCTGCTCAAGAAGAATGAATGTTGTTGTCCCCTCCTCACTCGGAATCGGAACAAGACGCGGAAGCACGCCGGGCACCTGTACCGTTGCAAACACAGTCTCTTTACTGTTTTGCTTACTCGAAAGCAGTGCCGCGATGTTGAGCGTCTTATTGCGGATCAAAGGGAACGGTCGGGATGCGTCCACAGCCATCGGTGTCAGAACCGGATAAACACTCTCCATAAAATAGCGATCCACAAACGCCGCCTGCTCATCTGTCAACGTCTCATATTCATCAACCAGATAGATTCCTTCTTTGTTCAAAAGAGGAACCAAAGAACGCGTATAGGTACTATATTGTGTATCCACAAGTTCTCTCGTTTCTTTATTAATTGCTGCGAGCTGTTCCGTCGCTGTCATTCCGGCAATATCGCGCTTCTTGTAATTCGCATGTACCATGTCCAGTAACGAAGCAACTCTAACCATAAAAAATTCATCAAGATTCGAAGACGTAATACTGACAAACTTAAGTCTCTCCAAAAGAGGAATCGACTTGTCGCGCGCCTCACTTAAGACACGGTTATCAAACTTGATCCAGCTTAATTCTCTGTTCTCATAAAATTCAGGATTTTTAAAATCAATCTTTGTATCCATGTCTGCCTCCTAACTGTGGTATACGCGCTTCTCTTTGAGAATCGGCTTCATACTGTACACATTTTCAAAATAAACCGTTTTTGCCTCAAACAAAGCCTGCTCGAGAGAGATATCTTCAAACGCTTCCACGGTAAATACAAGCCTGCGCTCCCGCACTGCGATCTTAATATTTTTAAACTTCTGCTTATGGCTTTGGTCAAGTGCATTCGCAACACGAAGGATTGCTGAAAGCTTTGCCACGCACAGATAATCTTCCCTTGTAAGCCGATCCGACAATTCTTCATACGGATCAAGCGGTAATGTATTGTACAAAACAACATATGCTACCAGTTCCCGCTCCTGATGTGTAAGTCCGATAATTTCCGATGACATAATAATCTGGTACGCGCTCTCAGGGGATTCCGCAAGGCTGACATACTTACCGCAGTCATGCAGAATCGTTGCCACTTCAAGCAGCAGCCTCTCTCGTTTGCCAAGTCCGTGCACCTTTTTCATTGCATCAAAAATCTTCGTCGAGAGCCTCGAAAGTGCCTCGATATGCGGCGAATAACTGTGATAATGTTCCGACAGGAATTGTGCCGCAGAGATTACATCTGCGTCAAAATCATGCGTGATGGAAAGCAGCTTATTGCGTTGTGCATAATCATATGCGATTCCATCCTGAATATTTGCTCCCGGAACCCATACAGTCTTTGGTTCCACACTTACCACCAAAGTCTTAAACAAAAGCATCGCCGGAATGATCAGCGGTTCCCTGTCATTGGACAATTTCAATTCAGCTGTAATTTCTTCAAGCGTCTTATTTTGAAGTTTTTCCACATATCTAACAAATTTTTCTCCTTTGACCTGACGATCTTTATGCCCGTTCTCATCAATGCGTTTCATCAGTTCCATCGCGTAATCGCTGATCAGGATCACATAATCCACGCTCTCTTCCATATACATTGCGCGGAAAGCTTCCAGCTTCTTATTCATATATTCTTCAATCTGTGTCTCGTATTTCTGTTGTGGCATGCCACGGTCTCCCAGCAGATTAAAAATACGCATGATACCGGTTTCAATATGCTGCGTTGTGATCAATTTTCCATCACGGAAGATTGTGATCTGAATACTCGCTCCACCAACGTCAACAACCGCCGCACTTGTCTGGATCATCTTTTCAAATGTATCTCTTCCGGCAACCGACTTATAACTGATAAAACGGTGTTCGGAATTGCTCACAACTTTGACTTTAAATCCTGTTCGCAGATAAATCTGGTCCAGCACAAAAAGCTCATTCTCAGCATCGCGAAGTACTGCAGAAGCATACACTTCGTAACTGTCCACCCTATAGCTTTGCATAATTTCCTTAAACTGCGCTAAGGTGTCACATAATTCCTCTACATGCTCATAACCGATACTTCCCTTGCTGAAAGCATCCTGTCCAAGATCCAGACGAGATCGAATGTGATCCACCTGATGTATTTTCTTTCTGTCCAGAAATTCAAACACTTTAAGACTGACATCGTACGTTCCGATATAAATTGCTGCAAATGTATGAATTGCCATATCCCCACTCTCCTTCTTAAGCATCAGCCCGTAAAAATCCGCCATCTGGCATATTTCGGTACATCTTTGATACATCACCAGACATACACCCGCCCACTTAATATGTACCCAGAATCTTAAAAGAAATCGTCTCTTCCTTCAGTCCGCGAAGCGCATTCTGTACAGCATCGTCCTCAAACGTTCCGTCAAAGTCCACGAAGAACCGATACTCCCAATTCTTATTTTGAAGCGGACGTGACTGAATATTCGTCATGTTCAGTCCATTGTAAATAAAATGCGATAATGCGTGATAAAGCGCACCGCTCTCATGATTTACCTCAAAACAGATGCTGATTCGGTTGGCAACTTTCGTATAAATTTTCTTTCCGGTAACCACAATAAAACGTGTCGAATTATTTTTATTATTCTGAATCGAATTACGAAGCACCTTAAGTCCGTATATCTGTGCATTCTTTGCACTTGCGATTGCAGCTTGATGCTTATCACCGTCCTCCATGACTTTGCGTGCTGCTACCGCATTGTTACTTACAGAAAACTTTTCCCAATTATCATGCTGTTCCAAAAAGTCACTGCACTGCATGATTGACTGTTTGTGTGAATACACACTTGTAATGTCTGCCTCGTCGGCATCTTCAAGTCCAAGCAAAGCATGATTAATTTTTACAATCTGTTCACCCACGATATAATTGTCATACTCCACGAGAAGATCATAGTTCTCGGATATAATTCCCGCAGAAGAGTTTTCAATCGGAAGCACCGCATAATCAGCTTTTCCCATGCGTATTGCTTCCATGGCATCTTTCCAGGTTGCGACATGAAAACTGTCACAATTTTCTCCGAAGAACATCTCCATCGCCTCTTGCGAATAAGCGCCCTCAAGTCCCTGAAATACGATTCTCGCATTTGAATAATCAAGCGTATCCACCTTTTCAAATTCCGGCGAATACACGATTCCACGCTCCGTCAGAAGCTGATATTGTTTTTTGCGGCTCATAGCCATAATCTGCTCAAACAATTCCCGGATTCCATGTTTTGTAAAATCACAGCTTGCCTTTCCCTCAAGGGTTGCAAGTTTCGAATTTTCTCTCTCTTTATCAAATACCTGCTTGCCGGTATTAATCTTATACTCAGCGACATCCGAAGTAAGCTGCATACGCTTCTCGTACAGACGTACGATCTCACTGTCAAGCTCATCGATTTCATCGCGAATTTCCAGTAAATCTCTCATAAGTTCTCTCCTTTGATTTCTATAAAAATTTTATCTCACATCCCCCTAAAAGGCAAGTAAACCTTGCAAGTTTATAATACAAAATGTATACTTTTTATATCCGGTATGATTGAATAAATTGCGGCATGTAACAGCAGAGAAGTGATACCGTAAAGATATCCTTCCGATACGAAATACGACTTCATGAAACTGTTATGAAATACAGAAAGGAATATATATGAAAAAATTAGTTCCAATCATCACAATAAGTCTTCTTGTCATTATAGCTTCTGTCGGTGGTCTCATTTACCATTACCAGACGAAGACAAAATATAACGAAAGCTATGTAAACGGAAACACTGCCGGCAATCTCTATAATGCAGGTCTTTTCTGCGAAAGCAACGGAACTGTATTTTTCGCAAATCCTGATGACAAATACCGTCTGTATTCTATGGACTTGGACGGCAGTAACCTTGCCAAGATCAGCGATGATACCGTCATGTACATTAATGCGGATTCTCACTATGTCTATTATGTCAGAAACAATGAACACAACAGTGCGCATTTTAACTTTTTCTCCTTTAATAACAATAGTTTATGCCGTATCAATCGCAACGGGAAGCAGCTAGTCGTCCTGGATCCCGACCCATGCATCTATGCTTCACTTATTGGAAATTATATTTATTATCTCCATTACGACAAGGAACATGCAACAACACTTTACAAAGTCGGTATTGATGGCGAGGACCGTCAGATGGTCAATGCTACTTTCCTGTTTACATGCAGCGCTTTAGGCCAGTATTTCTACTCCAATGGAACAACAACGGATGGTTCTCTGTATCGCTACGATACTGCAGCGGATTCCATCGAACAGATTTATGAATGTAACAGTTACAAACCGATCGTAACAGGCGACAATGATGTGTATTATTTGGACGTCAATCAGAACAATGCATTAGTGCACACGAATATCCAGTTTGACAATCCACGCACACTCTCCAACGACAGCATTGATCTCTACAATATCTACGGAAGTACCATCTTCTACCAGAATTATTCCGAAAACACGCCGGCTTTATGTATGATAAAAAATGACGGC
>URQG01000072.1 GCA_900549895.1 uncultured Lachnobacterium sp. | reverse complement strand
GTGGGCTCGGAGATGTGTATAAGAGACAGAACATATATAAAACAATCACCATCTCTTGCACTTTTTTCCAAACACAATTGTCTTATATATATTTTTCGTCCTATGCACAGTCAAAAGAAGTGCGTTTTTCACTTCTTTTAGTAAATTCCCATCATGCCAAGATACCATGTCCAGAACCGGTCGCCCCAGAGTGCGGCAATATAGATTCCGGCAGAAAGATACGGTCCCATCGCAAGTAAGTTATTGCGTTTGCTTACTTTCATGCGGATCGTATGAAGAACCGAACCGAGTATGCACGCAAGTACAAATGCAAGCAGTATGTTTCTGGCGCCGAGCAGAAGTCCCGCATACGCCATAAGCTTGATATCTCCGCCGCCGATCGCCTTGCCGGAGGAGAAATAATACAGACCATACAAAAACAGACTGACACAGAAAGCACCGATCAGGTGCGATACGATGTGCCGGTAATCATAAACCGTCATAATGATACCGAGAAGTCCGATAAACAGATTAAACGTCACCGGTATCCGAAACGTTCTTTCATCAATAACCGTAATAACGATCAGAGCAGATGTCATGAGACAATACAGCACACTGCTGAACGTGAAGCCGTTCGCCATGAAAACGATCACATACAGCACACCATTCAGAGCCTCGATTAATGGGTACTGTATGGAAATCTTAGCACCACATTGCCGGCATCTGCCCCGAAGCATTATGTACGAAAATACAGGAACCATATCACGCCAGCCCAGCTTACGTCCACAGCTCATGCAGTGCGAGGACTGCACGATATTCTCCTTCTTCGGAATGCGGAAAATGCAGACATTTAAAAAGCTGCCGATCACGATTCCGTAGAGAAATATGATGATGTAGATGAGGATTGTAAGTTGGGTTAGCATGAGTATTTACTCCTATAAATATTTTATAAAGTTGCCTTTACATCTGCGACTGCTTCTTTTGGACTACTTGAGCCATAATCAATTGAGGTTGTAACTTCGTGATCATCAATTTTAATTTCGATAGAAATATCGTTTGTCATTGTCTTTGCATCTGAAGCAAACTGTTTTTTCACATCAGCAATTCCATTATAGCCAGTATTTTTCTTAATTGATTCAGCCAATTTTCCCTCTGCACTATCAGCCCCATATGATCCGGTATATACATCGATAGTTAATGTTCCTGTAGTCGGCATTGATTCTGCGTTCTCTGCATATGCAGTTACTGCTGCTGAAGAAAAGCTATTTAATACCTGCTGATCCTTAGCCACTTTTGACTTATTAATGTAAGGAATAACCTGTGTACCAACAATACCTACTAAAATTGCCATAATTGCGATAACGATGATCAACTCTACGAGAGAGAAACCTTTGTTATCCTTCTTTTCATTTTTTGCCTTCATGTTCTGAAGCATTTCCATAATCTTCTTCATACCTTAGATCTCCTTTACTTATAAATACTTTTTATTTATTACCACATGCCCATGGCAGACATGTCATAACCCTTTTTACACTCCGATGCTGTCATACAAACTATACATCGGCATCATGATCGCCAACACGATTGGAACAACAATGACCGCCATCACGACAATAATCAGCGGTTCCATCGCAGCCAGTAGTGCCTGCGTTGCCATCTCCACTTCTTCGTCGTAATACGCCGCGATCTTGTCGAGCATATCCTCCATATTACCGGTTTCCTCACCAATCTCGATCATGTGATAGACCATCGGCGGAAAGACGCCGGACTGTTCCAGCGGCTTGGAAAGCGGAATACCCCGGCTGACTTCTTCCTGTGCTTCCTTGAGCGCCGTCTTGACCACCTGATTTTTCATCATGCCGGTGACAAGCTCCAACGCATCGACCAGCTGGATACCGGAGCCCATCAGCGTGGATAACGTGCGCGTCATGCTGGCGCTCGCCGTCTTGATATTGAGGCTTCCGACCAGCGGAAGCTTAAGCATCAGCCTTCCCCAGAGGATCGCTCCGTGCTCCGTCTTCTTAAACGACTTAACAAAGAGCACGATGCCCACTACGATGGCAACCATCAGAAACCATTTATGTACAAAAAAATCGCTGATGCCCATGACCGCACGCGTGATGCCCGGAAGCGTGCCACCGACTTCATCAAACTGCGCCGTAAAGGTCGGCACGATCTTGATCATCATGATCGCAACGATTGCAATGATGACAATGATCAGGATCACCGGATAGATCGCCGATTTCACGATCAGTCCCTTCAGGTGGGCTTCCTTTTCAAACTGTCCGCCGATCCGGTCGAAGGCTTTATCGATGCTTCCGGATGCCTCTCCCGCTGCAACCATATGCACCATCAGCTCCGGAAAGATCTTCGGATGCTGGGACATCGCCACCGCAAGGGAATCCCCTTTCTGCACGGAGTCGCGCACATCCGCGATTGCTGCGGCAAACCGCTTGTTTTCCGTCTGCTCCGAAAGCATGTTTAAGGCTTCGATCACGGTTACGCCGGCGTTTAACACGCTCTCAAACTGCCGGCAGAAGACGGAAAGTTCGCGGACGCTGACCGCTTTTCCGATATGGATTTCCAGATCTTTATTGAATGCATTCGCCCGCGCGATGGATACGATCGTACTGCCGCCCGCCTTCAGTTCCGCGGTTGCGATCTCGATATTCTGCGCTTCGATCGTGCCGGATTTCGGTTTGCCGTCCGGTCCTACGATCTCATACTTGTAACTTGCCATATCCGCCTCCTAATACAGTTTCTGCTGCATCGCAGCGGTATCCTGTGCATACTCGACGGCATTGGCGCCATCGATCCTGTGCTTTAAGTACAGATTGAAAAGTGACTCGTCCATCGTCTGCATGCCAAGCTTTTTGCTCGTCTGCATGATCGATGGGATCTGGTGCGCTTTGTCCTCGCGGATCAGATTCTTGATCGCCGGTGTCCCGAGCATGACCTCGAACGCCGCCACTCTGCCTTTGCCATCGATGGTCGGCAGAAGCTGCTGCGAGATGACCGCCTCCAGAACCGATGCAAGCTGCGAACGGATCTGGTTCTGCTGATGCGGCGGGAATACATCGACGATACGCTCGATCGTCGGTGCCGCACCGATCGTATGCAGGGTCGAGAACACCAGATGGCCGGTCTCTGCCGCGGTAATCGCCGTGGAGATCGTGTCAAAGTCTCGCATCTCGCCCACCAGAATGATATCCGGATCCTCACGGAGAGCCGCACGAAGCGCGTTGCCGTACGAATCCGTATCCAGTCCAATTTCCCTCTGGTTTACGATCGACCGAATATGTTTATGTAAATACTCGATTGGGTCTTCCAATGTAATGATATGTTCGTTTCGTTCCTTGTTGATGACATCGATGAGGGATGCCAGCGTCGTTGACTTACCGCTTCCGGTCGGTCCCGTTACCAGAACCAGTCCTCTCTTTTTCTTGGTAAGCCCTAAGACAGACTCCGGAACCCCAAGCTGATCCGGCGCCGGGATGTCACTTGCCACAATACGCAGCACTGCCGCATAGGAACCTCTCTGATGAAAGGCATTCACACGGAAGCGTCCGATACGCGGATCGGAATATGCGAAATCAACTTCGCCGACCTCTTCCATGGTCTGTTTCTGCTTTGGGCCAAACATCGACTCCACAAGCTGCTGCGTCATCGCCGGTGTCAGCCGCTCGAAACCATCCATCTCATAGAGCGTGCCGCTGATTCGGCATTTGGGTCTGACTCCCACTGTGATATGTACATCGGATGCATGATTCTCTTTTGCGATAGAAAGAAGTGTGTGCATTGATAATTCCATTTTTAAAAACCCCTTTATTCATCATCCTCTTCGTAAGCTACCCGCCGCACTTCCTCGACTGTGGTAATTCCCCTGAGTGCATACTCCACTGCACTCATACGAAGCGTTTTCATTCCATGCTTTCGTGCAATCTCCTCCAACACGTCCGCATTCTCACCCCTGTTGATCGCCTGTCTTAAGTCGGAGGTAATCGGCATGATCTCATAGACACCGATTCGTCCGAAATATCCGGTTCCGCCGCAGCGGACGCACTCTTTGTGCCCCGGGGTGCGCACCTGGATGCGTTTCGGGCTGCCGGCAAAGCCAAGCGTTTTTTTCTCTTCTTCGGTTGCGTCCCTTACCACGCCGCACGCCGGACAGACACGCCGCACCAGACGCTGCGCGATCACACCGACCACAGAGTCTGCGATCAGATAATTTTCCACTCCCATATCCGCCAGACGCGTGATCGTGTTGGCAGAACTGTTGGTATGTAAGGTACTGACAACCAGATGGCCGGTGATCGATGCCTTGACCGCGATCTCCGCCGTCTCCTGATCTCGGATCTCTCCGATCATAATGATATCCGGATCCTGACGCAGGATCGAACGAAGCGCGCTGCCAAAGGTCAGCCCCGCCTTCTCGTTTACCTGTACCTGATTGACACCGTTTAGATTGGCCTCAACCGGATCCTCAACCGTGATAATATTGACACCTTCCACGTTCAGCTCACTGAGCGCTGTATAAAGCGTGGTAGACTTACCGCTTCCGGTCGGTCCCGTTACCAGAATCAGTCCGTTCGGATGACTTAGGATACGATTGAATTTTTCCAGTTCGTCATCCGGGAATCCTAAATCCCTTTTATCCATGGTGAGTGCCTTCTTCTGCGCAAGTCGCATAACGACTTTCTCACCGTAAACCGTCGGAAGAATGGATACTCGGATATCGTACTCCTGACGGTCGACAATGCTTGTGGCTCGTCCGTCCTGCGGGCGGCGCTTCTCGGATATGTCAAGTCCGCTGACGATCTTGATTCGTGCGATCAAAGCCGCATGCAGACCGATATCGTGCCGCATCGCTTCATGCAGCACTCCATCGACACGGAACCGGATGCGCACCTGATTTTCCATCGGTTCAATATGGATATCACTGGCTCGTTTATGGACTGCCTGCTCGATGATCTGCGCGAGAAGTTTAACGATCGGTGCCTGCTGCACGCTGCTTTCTTCGCCGCTTCCCGGTTCGACCGCGGCTCTCGCTTTGGCCTGTTCTTCACGCTCTCTTGTGTACTGTTCCGCCACTCGGAGCGCTTCCGCATTGCCGTAATACCGGTCGATCGCCGCAGCAATATCACTTGTCGTGGCCACATACCGTTCCACCTGGCAGCCCGTAATGATCGAAATATCGTCCATCGCACGGATATCCAGCGGGTCGCTCATCGCTACTTTAAGGAGATTCGGATTCTTCTCATTAAACTGAAAAGGGATCAGCATATACTTTCGAAGAACCGACTCTTCGACCAGTCTGGTGATCTCTTCCGGAATGCGGATCGTCGATAAATCAATACTCTCGATCTTCAGCTGCTTCTTCAGTGCATCCATGATCTGCTTCTCATCGGTCATGCCCAGATCGATCAGTACCACGCCGAGACGATCTCCCTTTTTTTCGGTTTTCTGTATCTGTAGAGCCTGCATCAGTTGATCCTGCGTGATGACCCCGGCATCCACAAGAAGATCGCCCAATCGTTTCTTCCGGCTTCCTCCCACTAAGTTATCCATGTTTCCCCCTAACATGCATATCCGTCACCCGACAAAGCCTGATGACCTGCGCATGCATCCGCATGCTTTTATTACATCGTTATCATTATAATCTTTTAGACAACATACTGCAATAGAACGGAGCTAAAATTTGTATTTTTTTGTGCAATTTTATTTTAACTTGTTCTGTCACTGCTTCCAAACAAGCAAATCCAAACTGCGGATTTAAAATTATATCAAATGATAATGCAGCATCGCGTTACGGATTCCGTCCTCATGAATATCCGTTGTCACAAACTCCGCCACATCTTTCGGTGGCTGCGTTGCATTCCCCATTGCAATACCATGCCCCACATATTCAAGCATGTCCAGATCATTGATACTGTCACCGATCGCATAGGTCTCCTCTCTCGGAACTCCAAGATAGCTGCAAAGCCACTCAATCCCGGTCGCCTTAGAAGTCCCCTTCGGCACGCACTCCACGACATTGCCCTCATGCTCCAGAAAATCAAAATCATTTCCCAGTTCTGCCTTAATGCGGTCATAATCCGTGTCCTCGAGCACATCTGCAGAGAACTTGTTCATTCGGATATCCGGTGTATATTCCTTGAGAACCTTGGCGCTTTTGCCCATCTCCTCAAACAGATAGATCACATACGGATCATCCTCAAATCCATGCTCATCGATCCAGTGGCAATCCGGTCCTTCCAACACAACCGGCATATGACATTCCTTCAGAATACGAACCACTTTCTCCGTAAGTTCCGGCGAAATAATATTTTCATGCACGATCTTACCATCCAGCTCGACATGATTACCGCACGCCGCTAAGATTCCATCAAATCCCACATCCAATAATGTTTTGTCACGAATATTTCCTCTTGCACGGCCGCTGCACAGAAAAATCTTGTGTCCGTTCTGTTGTACCTGCTTTAATGTAGCAATCGTTCCATCCGGAATCTTCATATTCTCATCCCAAAGTGTTCCGTCTATATCAAAAAAAATAAGAGCCATACTGATCTTTTCTCCTTGCTTTCCCCTTTTTATTCGTAAAATAAGCCGTGTTTCCACGGCCTATTTCATCGCTTTTGTTATTATATCACATGATAACCTTGTAAACACAAGTTCAACTTACGAACAATTTCTAATTTGATCTGGCCTCATTGCGATACTGGATCGGCGTCATATCAAAGCTCTTCTTAAAGGTGCGATTGAAGTGTTCCACATTCTGATATCCAACCGCATATGCAATATTTTCAACGGTCATATTGCCATTCTTGAGTAATGTCTTTGCACGCTTCATACGAATATGTGCAACATGCTCGCCAAATGTCTTACCCGACTTATCCTTGATATACTTGGACACATACGGCTCAGAGAGGTGGAACTGCTCAGCCAGACTCTCTAATGTGACATTCTGATAATTGTTCTGGATGAAGTTGAGCATAGAAGTCAGGCGCTCATCCTGTCCTTCCTCGTTCTGCTCAATCTGTGGCAGCTTGTTGACTGCAACAACCAAAGCGGAAATAGATGCCTTAATAATATCCTCATCCATGCCGACACCCCAGTAATTCTTGCCTTCGCATGTAATTCCAACATAAGCGATTGCCTTGGAAGAAGAACCATGGGACAAAGCGTGCTCCTCATAAGTTGACAACTCGTAGCTGATACCAAAGAACTGCTTTAATGTATTGCTGACCGCATCAAGACGTCCGTTTCCGTTTGCATCGACAACCGTCTTCTTTCCACCATGTGTGATGGTAGCTTCCGCCATAATTCCATCATTCTGCTTAAAGTGGCACTCATCGACCGTAAAGTAAGGCATACGATTTACGTAATTCTCCTCAAAGATCTCATATACCCACTGTGGAGATAACTCCTTATGCTCCTCATCGGAAACCTGCTTTACTGCATAACCGACTTCCTCACGCATCGCAACCGGCATAGAAATGGAGAAATTCTGCTTTAAGATGTAGCTGATTCCGCCTTTTCCGGACTGGCTGTTGATACGGATAACATCGCTGTCGTAAGTTCTTCCGACATCCACCGGATCGATCGGCAGATACGGAACCGTCCATGTCGTAAGTTTCTTCTCCTCTCTCCATGCCATACCCTTGGCAATCGCATCCTGATGAGATCCGGAAAAAGCAGAGAATACAAGATCTCCTGCATACGGTGCACGGTCGCCAACCTGCATTCTTGTAAGACGCTCATAAGTTGCACGGATTCTTGGCATATCCGCAAAGTCAAGTAACGGATCGATTCCATAAGAGAACATATTCATCGCAAGTGTGATGATATCCACGTTACCGGTACGCTCACCGTTTCCGAAAAGTGTTCCCTCGATACGATCCGCTCCCGCAAGAAGTCCAAGTTCCGAATCCGCAACACCACATCCTCTGTCATTGTGAGGATGAAGGCTTAATACAACATGATCTCTGTATTTTAAGTTTTTGCTGACATATTCGATCTGTGTTGCAAACACGTGTGGCATCGCCGTCTCAACCGTTGCCGGGATATTGATGATTGCCTTATGTGCTGCATCCGGCTGCCATACATCAAGTACTGCATTACATACCTCAACCGCATACTCGACTTCTGTTCCGTGGAAACTCTCCGGGCTGTACTCGAATGAGAAATCTCCGTCGGTCTCGGAAGCAAGTTTCTTTAACAGTTCCGCTCCGTCCACAGCAAGCTTCTTGATCTGTTCCTTATCTTTCTTGAATACCTGCTCTCTCTGTGCAACGGAAGTTGAGTTGTACAGATGGATGACTGCGTGTGGCGCACCTTTTACTGCCTCAAACGTCTTCTTGATGATGTGCTCACGAGCCTGTGTTAAAACCTGAACCGTCACATCCTCAGGAATCATGTCACGCTCGATCAGCGTACGCATAAAGCTGTCTCTTATACACATCTGACGCTGCCGACGATCTTACGCGTGTAGAT
>URQG01000071.1 GCA_900549895.1 uncultured Lachnobacterium sp. | reverse complement strand
GGCAGCGTCAGATGTGTATAAGAGACAGATTTAAACCAGGAAGGAGTTTTTCAAAATGAAATTAATCTGTTCAAAATCGAACTTACTGCGTGGAGTAAACATTGTCTCAAAAGCAGTTCCTACCAGAACCACAATGGCTATTCTTGAATGTATCTTAATTGATGCTTCTGCTAATGAGATTAAATTGATGGCTAATGATATGGAACTTGGTATTGAAACAAAGATTGAAGGTACCATTGAAGAGAGAGGTGTGATCGCATTAGATGCAAAGATATTCTCCGAAATCGTACGTAAGCTTCCAGACAATGATGTCATTATTGAAACAGATGCTTCTTTCAAGACAGTAATCTCCTGTGAGAAGGCTAAATTTAATATTGTTGGTAAATCCGGAGATGATTTCTCCTATATTCCATATATTGAAAAAAATGAGTCGATTGTAATTTCTCAGTTCACACTGAAAGAAGTGATTCGTCAGACAATTTTTTCCATTGCGGACAATGACAATAATAAATTGATGACAGGTGAGTTATTTGAGATAAATGAGAATCAGCTGAAAGTGGTTTCTCTTGACGGACATCGTATTTCTATTCGTAATATTGAACTTAAGAATAATTATGATCATAAGAAAGTTGTTGTTCCTGGTAAGACACTTCAGGAAATCAGTAAGATTATTCCGGGTGGAGTGGATGATGATGTGATCATTTATCTGTCGGATAACCATATTGTATTTGATTTTGATACGACAACCGTTGTATCCCGACTGATTGAGGGAGAATATTTTAAGATAGATCAGATGCTTTCTTCTGATTATGAGACGAAAGTGAAAGTGAATAAGAGAGAGCTTCTTGATTGTATTGATCGTTCGACACTTCTTGTGAAAGAAGGAGATAAGAAGCCGATTATTATGAATGTGACAGATGGCAGCATGGAACTTAAAATTACATCATTTATCGGTTCCATGAACGAAGATATTGATATTGAGAAGGAAGGTAAGGATATTCTGATTGGATTTAATCCAAAGTTCTTTATTGATGCACTCCGTGTTATCGATGAGGAAGAAGTAAGCCTTTATATGGTAAATCCTAAGGCTCCTTGCTTTATCAAGGATGATGAGGGTAAGTTTATTTATCTGATTCTTCCGGTCAACTTTAATACTGCAACAAACTAAGAATATTGATGAAGGAGTTTTTATGATTACAGTTAATATTCGTGAAGAAGACGAGTTCATTAAATTGGGACAGGCTTTAAAAAAAGCGAGTCTTGTCGGTTCCGGTGTGGATGCCAAGATGGTGATTCAGGACGGACAGGTTACCGTAAATGGGCAGGTCGAAGTGCAAAGAGGAAAAAAATTACATGATGGAGATGTTGTCACTTATAACGGAGAGACAATACAGATTGTAAAATGATCATTCGATCGATAGAATTACGCAATTTTCGCAATTACGAGAATCTGGATATTGAATTTGACGAAGGTACCAATATTTTATACGGAGATAATGCGCAGGGAAAAACGAATATTCTCGAAGCAGCTTATATGAGTGGGACAACAAAGTCTCACAAGGGAAGCCGTGATAAAGAGATGATCCGATTTGAACAAAATGAAGCGCATATCCGCACAGTTGTTGAAAAAAATGAGAAGCAGTTTCAAATCGACATGCATCTCAGGCGCAATGGTTCCAAAGGTGTGGCAATCAATAAGATTCCAATCAAGAAGGCCAGCGAATTATTTGGTATTTTGAATATTGTGTTTTTTTCACCGGAGGATCTTAACATCATCAAGAATGGTCCGGCAGAGAGAAGACGATTTATTGATTTGGAATTGTGTCAGTTGGATAAACTTTATCTGTCAGATCTTGCCAATTACAACAAGGTACTGAATCAGAGAAATCGTCTTTTGAAAGATATTGCTTACAGACAGGATTTATTGGATACACTTTCGGTATGGGATACACAGCTTGTAGAGTATGGAAGAAGAATCATTGCTAAGCGTAAGACGTTTGTTGATGAATTAAATCAGATCATCCAACAGATTCATTCGAATATTTCGGGTGGCAAGGAGAATTTGATATTAAAATACGAGCCAAATATTGATGATATCTTTTTTGAAGATGAGTTGAGCCGTGCAAAGAATAAGGATCTTAAACTTTGTCAGACAACGGTTGGACCACATCGGGATGATATGCTTTTTTCCATAGATGGAGTGGATATTCGAAAGTACGGTTCCCAGGGGCAGCAGAGAACTTCGGCATTGTCACTGAAATTATCGGAGATCGATCTTGTCAGAAAATCCATTCATAATACGCCGGTGTTGTTACTTGATGATGTTTTATCAGAATTGGATAGCAACCGACAGAATTATTTGTTAAATAGTATTACAGATATTCAGACAATTATTACATGTACCGGTCTGGAAGAATTTGTAAAAAATCGTTTTCAAATCGATAGGATTTTCCAAGTAATAAACGGAGAAGTGTTTGAGAAGAAAACGATTGAAGATATATAAATTAGTTTAAGTGTTCATCCATTGGGTGAGGAGGAAATTCATGAGTGAAGAATTGCAGAACAATCAGGAATATGGAGCGGATCAAATCCAGATTTTGGAGGGACTTGAAGCGGTAAGAAAGAGACCGGGTATGTACATCGGAAGTACATCCGCAAGAGGACTTCATCATCTGGTTTATGAGATTGTGGATAATGCCGTGGATGAGGCACTTGCCGGTTATTGTAAGAATATCGAAGTAACAATTGAACAGGACAATTCTATTACCGTTGAAGATGACGGACGTGGTATTCCGGTTGGAATGAATCACAAAGCCGGAAAGTCTGCACTTGAAGTAGTATTTACTGTGCTGCATGCAGGTGGTAAGTTTGGTGGCGGAGGATACAAGGTGTCCGGAGGACTTCATGGTGTAGGTGCTTCGGTTGTAAATGCCTTGTCCACATGGTTACATGTAGAAGTATATCATGAAGGTAAGGTTTATGGACAGGATTACAAGCGTGGTAAGGCAGAAGGAAAAGTTGAAGTAATCGGTGAATGTGATGCTGATAAGCATGGAACAAAAGTACATTTTCTGCCGGATCCGGAGATTTTTGAAGAAACCGTATACGATTATGATACATTAAAGCAGAGATTACGTGAGACAGCGTTCCTGACAAAGGGACTTCGCATTGTACTTAAGGATACAAGAGAAGGAAGCGAACATAATCATGAATTTCATTATGCCGGCGGAATTAAGGAATTTGTTCAGTATCTAAATCGCGGAAAGGAACCATTATATCCTGAGGTTATTTATTGTGAAGGCAATAAAGACGGTGTGTATGTAGAGGTTGCTTTACAACACAATGATTCATTTAATGATTCAACTTTCAGTTTTGTTAATAATATTATTACACCGGAAGGTGGAACACATCTTGCAGGTTTTCGTAATGCGATGACGAAGACATTTAATTCTTATGCAAGAGAAGCAAAGATTTTAAAAGATAATGATGCTGCTTTAACCGGAGATGATATTCGAGAAGGTCTGACTGCAATCATCAGCATTAAGATTGAGGAACCACAGTTTGAGGGACAGACAAAGCAGAAGCTTGGCAACAGTGAGGCGCGAGGTGCTGTTGATTCTGTTGTAACAGAGCAGCTGACGTATTTCCTCGAGCAGAATCCGGATGTGGCAAAGAATATCTGTGAGAAATCTCTGCTTGCGCAGAGGGCAAGAGAGGCAGCCCGTAAGGCGCGTGATCTGACAAGACGTAAGACTGCATTAGAGGGTACAGCTTTACCTGGTAAACTTGCAGATTGTTCAGATAAGAATCCAGAGAATTGTGAAATCTTTATCGTAGAGGGAGATTCCGCCGGCGGTTCTGCTAAGACTGCAAGAAGCCGTGCAACACAGGCAATTCTTCCACTTCGTGGTAAGATTTTGAATGTAGAGAAAGCACGCCTTGACCGCATCTATGACAATGCGGAGATTAAAGCGATGATTACCGCTTTTGGTACCGGTATTCATGAAGATTTTGATATTACAAAGCTTCGTTATAACAAAATCATCATTATGACAGATGCCGATGTCGACGGCGCCCATATTGCAACTTTGATGCTGACATTCCTGTATCGTTTTATGCCGGAACTGATTAAGCAGGGACATGTATATCTGGCAACACCGCCACTTTACAAAGTTGAGAAAAATAAGAATGTATGGTATGCGTACAGCGATGATGAGTTAAATAATATTCTCGTTGAAATCGGACGTGACCAGAATAATAAGATTCAGCGATACAAAGGTCTTGGTGAGATGGATGCCGAACAGCTTTGGGAGACAACCATGGATCCGGAAAAGCGAATCTTAAAGCAGGTTATCATTGATGATGAGAGTTCATCGGAAATTGATGTGACATTTACCACTCTTATGGGTGATAAGGTAGAACCAAGAAGAGAGTTTATTGAAGAAAATGCCAAGTATGTACAGAACCTTGACATTTAAGGAGGAAAGTTTAAGTGGATGACAAGATATTTGATCAAATTCAACAGGTTGATTTGAAGAAAACCATGGAAACCTCCTATATTGACTATGCGATGAGTGTTATTGCGAGTCGAGCACTGCCGGATGTCAGGGATGGTTTGAAACCGGTACAGAGACGTGTTCTCTATTCCATGATTGAATTAAATAATACACCGGATAAGCCTCATCGTAAGTGTGCGCGTATTGTCGGTGATACAATGGGTAAGTACCACCCACATGGAGATAGCTCTATTTATGGAGCACTTGTCAACATGGCACAACCTTGGTCGACAAGATATCCACTTGTGGATGGACATGGTAATTTCGGTTCTGTGGATGGAGATGGCGCAGCCGCAATGCGATATACAGAGGCACGTTTATCGAAGATCTCTATGCAGATGATCCAGGATATCAACAAAGATACGGTTGATTTTATACCGAACTTTGATGAGACTGAGAAGGAGCCTACCGTACTTCCTTCCCGTTACCCGAATCTTCTGGTTAACGGAACAACCGGTATTGCGGTTGGTATGGCGACCAATATTCCGCCACATAATTTGAGAGATGTAATCCATGCAGTTGTAAAACTGATCGATAATGACATTGAAGAGAAAGAAACAGATATCGATGAGCTAATCGATATCATTAAAGGACCGGATTTTCCTACCGGAGGTGTGATCCTTGGTACAGCCGGAATCAACGAAGCATACCGTACCGGACGCGGCAAGATCCGTGTGCGTGCCGTAACCGACATCGAGCCGATGGATAATGGTAAGAACCGTATCGTTGTAACGGAGCTTCCATATTTAGTTAATAAGGCAAGATTAATAGAGAAGATTGCAGAACTTCACAAAGAAAAGAGAATCGATGGAATCACAGATCTTCGTGATGAGTCCGATCGAGAAGGAAT
The DNA here is from genome assembly GCA_900549895.1 of uncultured Lachnobacterium sp. Taxonomy (GTDB): domain Bacteria; phylum Bacillota; class Clostridia; order Lachnospirales; family Lachnospiraceae; genus Roseburia. Next base: position 3,175 of record URQG01000071.1, on the reverse strand, counting down.
GCGTATTGTTATCGAGCTTCGCCGTGATGTCAATCCAAGCGTTGTGCTCAATCTTTTATATAAGCATACACAGTTACAGGATACATTTGGTGTTATCAACCTTGCATTGGTGGATAACCAGCCGAAGATTCTTAATTTGTATGAATTACTGAATTATTATTTACTTCATCAAAAGGAAGTTATTACAAGACGTACAAAATATGATTTGAACAAGGCGGAAGAGAGAGCCCATATCTTACAGGGATTAATTATTGCTTTGGACAATATCGATGAAGTGATTTCAATTATCCGCAGCAGCAGAACCACACAGGATGCCAAGAATGCGTTAATGGAGAGATTTGGATTATCCGATGCGCAGTCACAGGCAATCGTGGATATGCGACTGAAGGCTCTGACAGGTCTCGAAAGAGAGAAGCTGGAGAATGAGTACAAGGATTTGATGGCTTTAATTTCTGAGTTAAAGGCCATCCTTGCCGATGAGAAAAAACTTCTTACCGTTATTCGTACGGAAATTCTTGCAATCGCTGATAAGTATGGCGATGACAGAAGAACACAGATCGGATATGATGAATTTGATATTTCCATGGAAGACCTGATTCCGGAGACAAACAATGTCATCACAATGACAAAGGTCGGATACATCAAGCGTATGGGAACTGACAATTTCAAGAGTCAGAATCGCGGAGGTAAAGGAATTAAGGGAATGGAGACCATTCAGGATGATTATATTGTTGAGATGCTTATGACAACATCACATCATTACCTGATGTTCTTTACCAACATGGGAAGAGTATACCGCATCAAGGCATACGAGATTCCGGAGGCAAGCCGTACTTCAAGAGGTACTGCAATCATTAATCTGATTCCATTGCAGCCGGATGAGAAGATTACTGCAATGATTCCAATCCGTGACTACGAAAAAGATAAATATCTGTTTATGGCTACGAAGAACGGAATTGTGAAAAAGACATCTGTCTTAGAGTATGAGAATATCCGTAAGACAGGACTCGCAGCAATCAATCTTCGTGATGATGATAAATTGATTGAGGTTAAGATTACAGATAATAATGAAGACATCTTCCTGTTCACAAAGTATGGTCAGTGTATCCGATTTAAGGAGACCGATGTAAGAACGACCGGAAGAACAACGATGGGTGTTATTGGAATGAATCTTGCAGATGGTGATGAGGTTATTGCGATGCAGATGGCATCTCAGGGTGAGTCTGTTATGATCGTATCTGAAAAAGGACTTGGAAAATGTACACTGATCAGCGAATTTTCTCCACAGAATCGTGGTGGAAAAGGCGTTAAGTGCTATAAGATCACAGAAAAATCAGGAAACCTTGTCGGTGTGAAGGCTGTAGGTAAGGATGATGAAATTATGCTTATTACAACGGAAGGAATCATTATCCGAATCCGTGTTAATGATACAGCATTACTCGGAAGAGTAACATCCGGTGTAAAGCTGATCAATCTGAAAGATGATATTACAGTAGCAAGTATTGCAAGAGTTGTGGAAGATAAATCATTAATGCCTCCGGAAGAAACAACATCAGAAGAAGATCATTCAGATGATATTACATCGGAAGAAACATCTGAGAAATAAGTCACAAGCTTAATACAAAGATAAGGAAGCAGGGTTTATGCCCTGCTTCTGCAATATAAAACTATAAAAAAGATAATGAGAGGAAATCATGATACGAACAATTAATACCGAAGAAATTACAGCTGTTGTCAAAGAAATGTGTATTGAGGCAAACCATTTTTTGTCCAAAGATATGGATGTTGCAATGAAAAAAGCACTGGAAAATGAAAAATCCGAGTTGGGAAAGAAAATCTTGAATCAGCTGCAGGATAACTTAAAGATTGCAGGAAAAGAAATGATTCCAATCTGTCAGGATACCGGTATGGCAGTCTTTTTTGTGGAAATCGGACAGGACGTTCACTTTAAGGGAGAATGGATTGAGAATGCAATCAATGAAGGAGTTCGACAGGGATATACCGACGGATACTTAAGAAAATCAGTTGTAAAGGATCCGATCATTCGTGAAAATACAAAGGATAACACTCCGGCAGTCATTCATTATTCCATTGTTCCGGGTAATCAGGTAACCATTACCTTTGCACCGAAGGGATTTGGAAGCGAGAATATGAGTCGCGTTTTCATGTTAAAGCCGGCAGATGGAATTGAAGGAGTTAAGAATGCAATCCTGACTGCTGTTAAGGATGCAGGACCAAATGCCTGTCCGCCAATGGTTATTGGTGTTGGAGTCGGAGGAACGTTCGAAAAATGTGCACTTCTTGCAAAGAAAGCATTAACTCGGCCGGTAGGAGAACATTCAAGCATAGAATATGTAGCAGATATGGAAAAGGAGATGCTTGAGAAAATCAATAAGCTTGGTATTGGCCCGGGAGGACTTGGAGGAACAACCACAGCTCTTGCTGTCAATATTAACACTTACCCGACTCACATTGCCGGACTTCCGGTAGCTATCAATATATGCTGTCATGTGAATCGACATATGGTTCGCGTTGTTTAAAAGCAGATTATAAAAAGATTTATGTGGATAAGTTACTGCAAATTATAAATTTATGTTTAAAAGATAAGGACAAGGGCAAAAATGGATAAACATATCACAACACCAATTACAGAAGAGGTTACTGCAGATCTTCATTCCGGAGATTATGTATATATAACAGGAGAAATCTATGTTGCGCGTGATGCAGCTCACAAGCGTATGATTGAAGCATTAGATCGTGGAGATGAACTGCCAATTGATATTAAGGATGCGACCATTTACTATATGGGACCATCACCTGCGCGTGAAGGATGTCCAATCGGATCAGCTGGACCAACCACGGCCACCCGTATGGATAAATATGCGCCACGTCTGTTAGACCTGGGAGAGAAAGCCATGATCGGAAAAGGCAAGCGCTCCAAAGAAGTCATTGATGCTATCATAAGAAATAAAGCAGTCTATTTTGCAGCAGTGGGAGGAGCAGGGGCGCTTCTTTCGAAATGCATAAAGAAGTCGGAAGTAATCTGTTATGATGACTTAGGAGCAGAAGCTATCCGTAAATTATATGTGGAAAATTTCCCTGCGATTGTAGTTATTGATAAGGATGGAAATAATTTGTATGAGACTGCAATTGAAAAATTTGCAAATTTGTAATA
>URQG01000070.1 GCA_900549895.1 uncultured Lachnobacterium sp. | reverse complement strand
TCGTGGGCTCGGAGATGTGTATAAGAGACAGAACCGGGTGTGAGAATTTACACCCGGTTTTCTAATCGGAGGAAAATCCATGCTGTCAAATCAGAAATTACAGAATTCATTAAATGAAATTAAAGAGATCTGCCGGATGGAGACGGCGCTTTTTGGCGCAAAAGGAAAGCTGGTGGCTCATACAGAAGGAATCGAAGTATCGCACACACTCGAGAATGTTGTGGTAGATTTCGAAGAGTCGTTTGCGGAGAGGCAGACTTATCAGGATTTCCATCTCTACAGGATTATGGTAGAGGGGGAGATGGAGTACGTTCTTGTCTGCCAGGTGCCGGATGAGACATTTGCGGTCTATGCACAGATGGCAGTCTGTCAGATCCGGAATCTTGTAATGAGTTTTGCGGAACAGTTTGACCGCAATAATTTTATACAGAACATATTGCTTGGAAATATGTTGATCGTAGACATCTATGGCAAGGCCAAAAAGCATCATATTCTTGCAGCACCGCGTGTTGCATTTGTGATCGATACGGGCAATAAAAATAATGATGTTGCGATGGAACTGGTAAAAAATCTTTCCGATATCCGATCGGGAGATTTTGTGACCAGTGTGGATCAGCACAGTGTTGTTCTGATCAAAGATGTATCGCATATTGACGAGACGGATATGGAAGAGTCTTTGCGGGGAATTGCCAATAGTCTGGTTGACAATCTTCACATGGAAGCTATGATCAAGGTGCGTGTCGGTTACGGTAATGTCGTGATGCAGCTTCCGGAAATCGCGGAATCTTATCAGGAAGCAAAGATGGCTCTTGAAGTAGGTCGCGTTTTCTATGCGGAATACGATACGATTTCATATGGAAGATTAGGAATAGGAAGACTTATTTATCAGCTTCCTATGAGTTTATGTAATATGTTTATCAAAGAAGTGTTCGGGGATAAGATCCCGGACATCTTGGATGATGAAGAAGCAATGTCAACGATAAGCAAGTTTTTCGAGAACAATCTGAATATTTCAGAGACAGCAAGACAGCTGTATGTTCATCGAAATACGCTGGTCTATCGTTTGGAGAGAATACAAAAGGCGATTGGTCTGGATATCAGAACATTTGATGATGCGATGACATTCCGCATTGCGGTCATGGTTATTGCGCATATTAAGGACCAGAGCAAAACAGAGTAAGGGGTACGAAATATGTCAGGATATGATGCAAGCAGTATAGCGGTATTGGAAGGACTTGAAGCAGTTCGTAAGAGACCGGGAATGTATATCGGAAGTGTTACGACCAAGGGTCTCAATCACTTGATCTATGAGATCGTCGATAACTCTGTGGACGAGCATCTGGCCGGAGTATGTGATACGATCTGGGTGACATTGGAGGCGGATGGTTCCTGCACTGTTGAGGATAACGGACGAGGAATCCCGGTTGGCATGCATGCCAAGGGCGTATCAGCTGCACGTGTTGTTTTCTCAACGTTACATGCCGGCGGTAAATTTGATAATAATGCATATAAGACGAGCGGAGGTTTGCATGGAGTAGGCTCTTCGGTTGTGAATGCGCTTTCCACTTATATGGATGTGCAGATCAGCAGGGAAGGCTACATCCATCATGATCGCTATGAGCGTGGTGTGCCGGTTCTGCCGCTTGAGAACGGACTTCTTCCGAAGATCGGCAAGACAAAGAAGACCGGAACGAAGATCAATTTCCTTCCGGATCCGGAGATCTTTGAGAAGACAAGGTTTAAGGAAGATGATGTCAAAAGCCGTATGCACGAGACGGCATACTTAAATCCTGCGCTCACGATCATCTATGAGGATCGCAGAAAGCCGGAAGTGGAGCATATTGAGTACCATGAGCCGGACGGAATTATCGGTTTTGTCAAGGATCTGAACAATAACCTTGAAGTACTTCACGATGTGATCTATTTTAAGGGAGAGAGTGAAGAAATTGAGGTTGAGGTCGCTTTCCAGTATACAAGTGAGTTCCATGAGAATATTTTGGGATTCTGTAATAATATTTATAACTCAGAGGGTGGTGCGCACCTGACAGGATTTAAGACGGCGTTTACCACAATCATCAATTCTTATGCGCGTGAACTTGGAATTTTAAAGGAAAAGGATGCCAATTTTAACGGTGCAGATGTGCGTAACGGAATGACTGCAGTTGTTTCCATTAAGCATCCGGACCCGCGATTTGAAGGACAGACAAAGACAAAGCTTGACAATCAGGATGCAAACCGTGCGACTGCAAAAGTGACAAGTGATGAGGTACCACTGTATTTCGATAAGAATCTGGAAACATTAAAGACGGTGATCGGCTGCGCCGAGAAAGCAGCCAAGATACGTAAGGCCGAGGAGAAGGCGAGAACCAATCTTCTGACGAAACAGAAATTTTCTTTTGATTCCAACGGAAAGCTTTCCAACTGTGAGAGCCGCGATGCATCCAAGTGCGAGATCTTTATCGTTGAGGGAGATTCTGCCGGTGGCTCTGCCAAGATGGCGCGTAACCGTATGTATCAGGCAATCATGCCGATTCGCGGTAAGATCTTAAATGTAGAGAAAGCAAGTATCGACAAGGTGCTTGCCAATGCGGAGATCAAGACGATGATCAATGCGTTTGGCTGCGGTTTCTCGGAAGGATACGGAAACGATTTTGATATTACGAAGCTTCGCTACGATAAGATCATTATTATGGCGGATGCCGATGTCGATGGAGCACATATTTCCACGCTTCTTCTGACACTTTTCTACCGTTTTATGCCGGAACTGATCTTTGAGGGACATGTCTATGTGGCAATGCCGCCTTTGTATAAGGTAATTCCGTCAAAAGGCAAGGAAGAGTATCTGTATGACGATGTGGCTCTTGACAAGTATCGTAAGACGCATACCGGAAATTTTACTCTGCAGCGCTACAAAGGACTCGGAGAGATGGATGCGGATCAGCTTTGGGAGACAACGCTGAATCCTGAAACACGTATGATGCGCCGCATCGAGATCGAGGACGGCCGTATGGCGTCCGATGTTACCGCAATGCTTATGGGTACCGATGTGCCTCCACGTAAGGCCTTCATCTATGAGCATGCCAACGATGCCCAGCTTGATATATAAAATAGCAGGAAACTTCTCTGCCGGATATTCTTTTATGGGGATTTCAAAAGCCACGTGACATTCTCCTGATTTTCTCACTAGTGATCCAGAATCACGAATTTGTCGCAATATCCGGTTCTCTTTTTTATGATTTATGTCCGCCAAAGTTTGGACAATTCCGTAGACGGTTGTTCGCTGGGACACAGACTGCGTCCGAGTGATTTCGTGTATGCCTTAATGGACGTTCGAAGGATACGTGCCGCCGCAGGACACCTGTTTGAAGCACATAGTGTAGAAATTTTTCAATACACATGAAGCGAGTTTGGACGCGGCGGCTCATAGCGACTTCCTGAGGACGTCCATTTAGGCAGACTAGAAATCGCGAGCGCATCTGTGTCCGGCGGACACCGTTTCGGAATGGTTCAAACGTTGTCGTACACAAAATTTAAGAGAACCGGATATTGCTGACAAATTCAGCAATTCTGCCTCAAATCGTGAGAAAACCAGGAGAATGTCATGCGGCTTCATCGAAATGTGTGAAAGAATAGAGCAGAGAAGTTTACAAAATAGTAGATAAAGAGAGGAATTGATTATGGAACAGAGTATCATCCAGACCGAATATTCGGAGTTGATGCAAAAATCCTATATAGATTATGCGATGTCTGTCATTATCGCAAGAGCGCTCCCGGATGTGCGTGACGGTCTTAAGCCGGTACAAAGAAGAACGCTCTACGATATGTATGAGCTTGGAATCCGTTACGATAAGCCGTTTCGTAAGAGTGCGCGTATCGTAGGTGATACGATGGGTAAGTATCATCCGCATGGAGATTCGTCGATTTATGATGCTTTGGTCGTTATGGCACAGGATTTCAAGAAGGGACTGCCTCTTGTTGATGGTCATGGTAACTTCGGATCCATCGAGGGTGACGGAGCCGCTGCGATGCGATATACCGAGGCGCGTCTGCAAAAGGTGACACAGGAAGCGTATCTGGCGGATCTGGACAAGGATGTCGTTGATTTTATGCCGAACTTCGATGAGACGGAGAAGGAGCCTGTCGTACTTCCGGTCAAGGTGCCGAATCTTCTGATCAACGGTGCGGAAGGTATTGCAGTCGGTATGGCAACCTCGATTCCGCCACATAACTTCGGTGAGGTCATTGACGGTGTGATCGCTTACATGAAGAATCCGGATATCAATACCGCTGAGATGATGGAATACATTCAGGGACCGGATTTCCCAACCGGTGGAATTATTGCCAATAAGGATGATCTTCCGGCAATCTATGAGAGCGGTGTCGGCAAGATCAAGGTAAGAGGCCGTGTTGAAGTTGAGCAGATGAAAGGCGGCAAGCAGCGTCTTGTGATCACGGAGATTCCATATACCATGATCGGTGCCAACATCGGTAAATTTCTAAATGATGTGGGAAATCTTGTGGAAACAAAGGTTACCTCGGATATTGTGGATATCACGAACCAGTCGTCCAAAGAGGGAATCCGTATTGTCCTTGACCTGAAAAAAGGCGCGGATGTAGAAGGATTAAAAAATCTGTTATATAAGAAAACAAAGCTTGAAGATACATTCGGCGTCAATATGCTGGCGGTAGCGGACGGAAGACCGGAGACGATGGGAATCGTACCGATCATTCGTCATCATGTGCAGTTCCAGTATGAGATCGCAACACGTAAGTATAAGACGCTTCTGGCAAAGGAACTCGATAAGAAAGAGATTCAGGAAGGTCTGATCAAGGCTTGTAATGTGATTGACCTCATCATCGAAATTCTGCGCGGAAGCCGCAATATCAAAGATGCCAAGGCATGCTTGACAGACGGCGTGACCGACAATATTACGTTCAGGAATCCGGCATCCGAGATTATGGCGCAGCAGCTTCATTTTACAGAGCGACAGGCACAGGCAATCCTTGATATGCGTTTGTACAAACTGATCGGATTAGAGATCGAAGCGCTCATGAAGGAGCACGATGAGACGCTTTTGAACATTGGAAAGTATGAGGATATCTTAGAGCACCGTTCTTCTATGGCAAAAGTCATTATCAAGGAACTGCAGAGTTTCAAGAAGCAGTATGCCAAGGAACGTCGCACAGAGATTGATAACTTAAAGGAAGCCGTTGTTGTGGAGAAGGCAATCGAGGAGCAGGATGTGGTGTTCCTGATGGATCGTTTCGGATATGCAAAGACGGTAGATACTGCAGTCTATGAGAGAAACAAAGAAACGGCAGATGCGGAGAACCGTTACATTTTTACCTGCAAGAATACCGATAAGATCTGTATTTTTACGGATAAAGGCCAGATGCATCTTTTGAAAGTACTTGATCTGCCTTACGGAAAGTTTAGGGATAAAGGAACTCCGATCGATAATGTATGCAATTATGACAGTAAAGAAGAGAACTTTGTATATATTGCAAGCCTTGAACAGGTAAGTTCTCATACGCTTGTGTTCGGAACAAGTCAGTCGATGTTAAAACTTGTGGACGGTGCCGAGTTTGTTGTCGGAAAGAAGACGACAGCAGCCACGAAGCTCGCCGAAGGGGATGAACTTTTGACCGTCCGTGCAATAGAGGGGGATGAGACATTGGTTATGTGCTCGAATAAGGATATGTTTCTGCGTATTGACTGCGGACAGATTCCACAGAAGAAAAAGACAGCTGTGGGTGTGCGCGGCATGAAGCTTGCAGCGGGAGATACTTTAAAGCATATCTATGTATTGCGAGAGGGCGAGAATGAGGAAGTTGAGGTCAAAGGCAAGATGATCGCTTTGAACCGGCTTCATATCGGGAACCGTGATACGAAAGGGGTACGAAAGTAACAATGATGACGTATGAACAGGCATGTGCCTTTGCCGGTCAGGCAGCAAAAAGCGGAAGTATCTTAGGCCTTGACAGCATCCGTGCACTGATGGCGGAATTGTCCGATGTGCAGGAAAAGCTTCCCATCATCCATATAGCCGGAACCAACGGTAAGGGATCGGTTGGGGCGTATCTGGCGTCGATTTTTCGTGAGGCAGGGCTTCATGTGGCGCGATACACGTCTCCGGCGGTATTTACACCGTTAGAAGTCTTTACGTATGACGGCGAGAACATCACGGAAACCGAATATGCAAATGTAATGTCACAGGTAAAAGATGCCTGTGACATTATGGTATCTGCCGGAAAGGAATGCCCAACCATCTTTGAAATCGAGACGGCGGTAGCGTTCCTTTGGTTTTATGAGAAAAAGCCGGATGTTGTGCTGCTTGAGACCGGAATGGGCGGCGAACTGGATGCCACGAATCTGATCACGCATCCGCTTGCGAGCGTGATCACAAGCATCAGCATGGATCATATGCAGTTTCTGGGTGATACAATTGCATCGATTGCCCGTGCCAAAGCCGGTATTATCAAGGTTGGATGTCCGGTATATGCGGCGGAGCAGAATCAGGTGGTAAAAGAAGTGCTGACAGCAGTGGCATCCGAAAAGGACGCGCCAATTGTGTTTGCGGATACACAGACGGATATCTTGCTGGAAGATAAGCCGGGCAATATGGCCTTTTCTCATGTGCTTGCATCCGGGGTGGGCATAACACTTAAGACGGTGATGGCCGGTGTGTATCAGGTGAAGAATGCCGCACTTGCAGCAGAGGTGGCGTATGCGTTACTGCCGGTGCTGATGTCGAATGAGAAAAAGGAAGCGGCAGGCAGGAGTTATGCAAAGTCACTAGAAGAACACATATTGGAAATCATAAGAGATGGTATGGAAAAGACGCGCTGGCCCGGTAGATTTGAAGTGGTAAGTACGGAACCTTTTCTTGTTATTGACGGTGCTCACAATGAGGATGCGGCAAAGCAGCTTGCGGCGACGATTGAAAATTGTTTTACAAATACACGCTTAACTTATATAATAGGAGTGCTGGCGGACAAGGAGCATGAGAAGATGCTTCGGATCATGTTGCCTTTTGCAAAGCGTGTGTACACGGTTACACCGCATAATGCACGGGCGCTTAATGCTGAGCGGCTGGCAAAGGAAGCAAGCAATTATTATGAGAATGTACAGGCATGCGAATCCGTTGAGAAGGCACTGGAAGAAGCACTCTCACATGAGGAACCGGTGCTTGCGTTTGGATCATTGTCTTATCTTGGGGATTTGAAGTGTGCCTTTGATTCGCTGAAAAAATAGAAACGGGAAGCAGGAAAAGTCATGGATAAAGAGAAAATTAAAGAAGGCGTAAAACTGATTTTGGAGGGCGTCGGAGAAGATACAACGAGAGAAGGACTTCTCGAGACTCCGGATCGTATCGCCAGAATGTATGAGGAATTGTTTGCCGGACTGCATACAGATGCATCCGAGCATCTGGCAAAGACCTTTCACGTTGATAATAACGAGATGGTCATTGAGAAAGATATTACGTTTTATTCTATGTGTGAACATCATCTGCTTCCGTTTTACGGAAAAGCACATGTGGCTTATGTGCCAGACGGTAAAGTGGTCGGCATCAGTAAACTTGCCCGCACGGTAGAGGTGTATGCAAGACGTCCGCAGATTCAGGAGAGGATGACCGGACAGATTGCGGATGCGTTAATGGAGTGTCTGAATCCGAAAGGTGCGATCGTACTTGTAGAGGCAGAGCATATGTGCATGACGATGCGTGGTATTAAAAAACCGGAAAGCAAGACGGTAACCTATGCGGCGCGCGGTGTGTTCGAGGAAAATAAGGAGTTGTGTGACCGCTTTTTTGCACTCACGAAATAGACACTATTTTTTGAAACTCGATAAAAGAACAAGATTCCGAAAAAGAGAGGCTGGTTATGAAAATCGGGAATAAACAGTTTGATGTAGAGAATGACACTTATGTGATGGGAATACTCAATGTAACGCCGGATTCGTTTTCCGATGGCGGCAGGTTCAATCATCTGGATGCGGCAATCGCACATACAAAGCAGATGATTGAGGAAGGGGCAACGATCATTGATGTTGGCGGAGAGTCGACGCGTCCGGGCTATACGATGATTCCGGATGAGGAGGAGATCTCCCGTGTCGTTCCGGTTATCCGTGCCATCAAGGAGCAGTTTGATGTTCCGGTATCGATTGATACTTATAAAAGTGCGGTGGCGGAAGCGGCCATCGAGGCCGGAGCGGATCTGGTCAACGATATCTGGGGACTTAAGTATGATCCGAAGATGGCTGATGTGATCGCGCGTCACGGAGTGGCCTGCTGTCTGATGCACAACAGGGGCAACATGGATTATGATGATTTCATGGGGGACATGCTCGATGATCTGCGGGAAACGGTTGCAATCGCCAAGAAGGCGGGGATCGCGGACGACAAGATCATGCTTGATCCGGGTGTCGGTTTTGCAAAGTCGTATGAGAACAATCTTGTGGCGATCCGTGAGGTGGGCAGACTGCATGAACTTGGATATCCGATACTGCTTGGAACATCCAGAAAGTCGGTTGTGGGACTTACACTTGATACAACAAAAGACGAGCGCGTGGAAGGAACGATGGTAACAACCGTGTACGGTGTGCAGCAGCTGTCTCTTATACACATCTCCGAGCCCACGAGACGCGTAGTAATCTCGTA
>URQG01000069.1 GCA_900549895.1 uncultured Lachnobacterium sp. | reverse complement strand
ACGAGATTACTACGCGTCTCGTGGGCTCGGAGATGTGTATAAGAGACAGTAACTATACCGATCCAATCTTCCAAAGGTGTAAATAAGGTGTAAATTCTACACTTCCATCCAAGAAGCCCAATAAAATCCAGGCTTTCATCCCGTCCCTTAAACACTGCCGTGACAATTAAAAGCAAATCATAATACAACAACGTTCTGTTCGATACTAGAAATATATCATCAGCATACAGTTTGAGCGGAAAAAGTCTCATGGTCATGAGCGAAAATGAAAGCAAAATTTATTAGATGGTACAACATACTATGCCTTTAAAATTCCAGTTACATATTCATATTGGAACCTAAACACCAGTTACTTTCATTGTAATACTTGTTCAAAAAAGAAGCGCTCATACAGGCGCTTCTTCTTACCACATTAGGGCTTCGATCAAAAGTTAGTGGGCCACCAAGTGGGCCATTTTCCAAAAACTTACATGAATTTATATAGAGTTATATCCAAGTCGGAAATCCGCTAAATGCTCTAGCTATCAGCATTTAAAGGCATTTAACAACTTATATGGACATTTATGAAATCGGCCTCATAATAACATTCCCTAAGCTTCCTCTATCATAATGATGAAAAGTCAGAATGTCAATACATTTTTAATTTTGTGCGATAAAAAGCACGCCAAGTGTTCCCGGACCGCAGTGGCTGGATATCACGCCGCCGGCACGGGTCTCAATAACCTCATCAAAATGCTGCAAGCTCTCCAGATACTCACGTACCTTATCCACGGTCTCCTTGTCACATCCGGAGTGAGTGATAAACACACGCTCCCGCTTGGCGGTCTTAAGTTCCTTTTCCATGTCTTTGGTATAGGATAAAATCACATGATCCAATCTGCCCCGATACTTTTTCGTGGCATCCATCGCACCGTTTTCCACAACAATCTTAGGATGCAGTTTCAACGCCCCTCCGACCAGAGCTGCCACCGCATTACATCTTCCGCCTCTATATAAATAAGTTAATGTGTCCACAACAAAACTTGCACGTACCAGGGGCTTCAGTTCCTCGATTTCCTTTGCAATCGTTTTCGCATCCTTTCCCTGTCCGGCCATGATCGCAGCCTCAACAACAAGGTGTCCGATTCCCGTCGACAGATTTGCGGAATCGATCACTGTCACAAGATTTCCTGCCTCTAACTCCTCTGCAGCAAGGCGCATCACATTTCCTGATGTAGACATACTGTATGAAATAGAGAAGCAGACAACTTCTCTTCCTGCTTCTATATATGGCTGCAAACATTCCATTGCCTCTACCAGAGACGGCGCCGATGTCTTCGGTGTTGTCTTATTTTTATCCGACCACGCAAAAATTTCTTCCGGTGTGATATCCACACCATCCCGGTATTCCTGCTCCCCCAATAATATATGGAGAGGAAGAATCGTAATATCGTATTTTTCAATCCATTCTTTTGACAGATCACAAGTACTGTCCGCAATAATTTTAACCATGTATTTCCCCTATAATAAAAACTGTGCCATCACATAATTAGCAACATCCATGCCGCGATCCGTCAGGTAAATCCTTCCTTCCCGCTTCTCGATCAGTCCCTGTGCCTGTAACTCCGGAAGCACCTGCACATAGGCAGCCTCGATCGGCATACCGAAATTATGTTCAAATTCATTCCTTGATATTCCGTCTGTCATACGCAGTCCAAGGAACATAAATTCTTCCATCTGTCCCTTGCGGCTGACAACAGTGGCTTCCGTGTGAAGATTACTTCCGAACCAATTGCGTTCCGGCGCTGCCATGCCATCTTCCGGCGCAAACACTTCCGGTGGTAAAATCGTAAGATCATGACAGATTGCCGTATATTCATCCAATTCTCTCGTATTGCTGTATCGAACATTATCCACAAGCGATGCGGCCCCGAGTCCGAGTCCCAGATAGTTTTCTCTCGTCCAGTAACCGATATTGTGCCGGCACTCGTATCCCGGCTTCGCATAATTGGAAATCTCATACCGGTCATACCCGGCCTTTGCCAATACTAACTGGGTCAGTTTCAGCATCTTATATACATCGTCTTCTGTCGGAAGCAGTTCTGTCTTCATTCCGGCTTCCTGACGCACCATATCAAACTTGTATTTTTCATAAAAAGGCGTGCCTTTTTCAATGATCAGCGAGTAAGCGGAAATATGCTCCGGCTTCAGGCGGATCACCTTCTGAAGCGTATCGGCAAACGACTCCGCACTCTGATGCGGCAATCCGCTCATCAGATCCACGTTGATGTTTGTATATCCCGCATTGCGCGCAAGCTCATAGGTCTTTAAGAACTGTTCGTACGTATGGATCCGTCCGAGCATTTTCAGTTCTTCATTGTTTGCAGACTGCAGGCCGATCGACAAACGGTTGATACCCGCGCGACGATATGCTTCCAGCTTCGCGGTGGTAACCGTTCCGGGATTGCATTCGATACTGACTTCCGCATCTTCCCGCACACGAAAGCTTTTATATACCTGATCCATGATTGCAACAAGAAGTTCCGGCTCCAGCCAGCTCGGTGTACCACCACCGATATAGATGGTTGAAACCTGATAATCGCCCATCCGCTCCCCATAGAAACGGATCTCATTTAACAGGGCATGTACATATTGAATCTGCGTGTTTGTATCCGCCGGAAACGATAGGAAATCACAGTATGCACATTTTTTCACACAAAAAGGCGTGTGTATATATAATTCCAAATTATTATTGCTCATTTAATCCTCATCCAGCTTTAAGACACTCATGAACGCTTCCTGCGGCACCTCTACCGTACCGATCTGGCGCATACGCTTCTTTCCTTCCTTCTGCTTCTCAAGAAGTTTCTTCTTACGCGAAATATCGCCGCCGTAACACTTGGCAAGCACATCCTTACGCATCGCCTTCACCGTCTCTCTTGCGATAATCTTACCGCCCACAGCAGCCTGAATCGGAATCTCAAACAGGTGTCTCGGAATTTCCTCCTTCAGACGCTCGCACATTCTGCGGCCTCTGTCGTAAGCACTCTCCTTGAACACGATAAAGGATAACGCATCAACCATCTCCCGGTTGATCAGGATATCCAGCTTCACAAGCTCGGAACGCTGATAACCTTTCATCTCATAATCAAACGAAGCGTAACCCCTTGAACGCGACTTGAGCGCATCAAAGAAATCGTAGATGATCTCGTTGAGCGGCAGATCATACTTGATAACCGCACGCGTTGCCTCAATGTAATCCATACTCAGATAGATACCACGTCTTTCCTGACAAAGCTTCATGATCGCGCCAACATACTCGCTCGTCACCATAATCTCAGCAGAGACATACGGTTCCTCCATATATTCGATTTCCGACGGATCCGGCAGATTGGATGGGTTCGTCAGATCAATCACCTCGCCATCCGTCTTATGCACCTTGTAGATAACGCTCGGTGCTGTGGTGACAAGATCAAGGTTAAACTCTCTCTCCAGTCTCTCCTGAATGATCTCCAGATGCAAAAGGCCTAAGAATCCGCATCGGAAGCCAAATCCAAGTGCCAGTGATGTCTCCGGCTCAAACTGCAGCGATGCATCGTTGACCTGCAGCTTTTCGAGCGCATCACGAAGATCCGGATACTTCGCCGAATCTGCCGGATACAATCCACAGTAAACCATCGGATTGACTTTCTTGTATCCCGGAAGTGCCTCGTCGCAAGGACGCTCACTGTCCGTCACCGTATCACCGACACGGGTATCCCGCACATTCTTGATGCTGGCAGCAATATAGCCCACCATTCCCGCAGGAAGTTCATCACAGGGAATAAACTGTCCCGCACCAAAGTAGCCAACCTCTGTTACCAGATCCTCCGCTCCGGTCGCCATCATCTTAATCTTCGTTCCGACTTTTACCGTGCCTTCCTTGATACGGCAGAAAATGATCACTCCTTTGTAGGGATCATAGATTGCATCGAAGATCAGTGCTTTCAGCGGAGCCTTCGGATCGCCGGTCGGAGCCGGAATCTTCGTCACGATCTGTTCCAGCACATCCTCGATATTCAGTCCGGTCTTGGCAGAAATGCGCGGTGCATCCTGCGCCTCAATTCCGATCACATCTTCGATTTCCTGAATGACCTCGTCCGGTCTTGCACTCGGCAGATCGATCTTGTTGATGACCGGCATCACATCCAAATCGTGATCGAGTGCCAGATAAACATTGGCAAGTGTCTGTGCCTCCACGCCCTGTGCCGCATCCACGACAAGAATCGCGCCGTCACACGCCGCAAGACTTCGCGACACTTCATAATTGAAATCCACATGTCCCGGTGTATCAATAAGGTTAAAAATATATTCATTTCCATCCTTCGCACTGTAAATAATGCGAACGGCCTGGGATTTGATCGTGATTCCACGCTCTCTCTCCAAATCCATGTTATCAAGTACCTGCGCCTGCATCTCGCGGCTGGTCAGTGTACCAGTCTTTTCAATAATACGATCTGCAAGTGTTGACTTGCCATGATCGATATGGGCAATAATGCAAAAATTACGAATTTTGCTCTGATCGATTGACATATCGTTCCTCCTGCCATATGGCGGTTATTATTTTCGTTCTTCACAATCCTTTATTATACGGAAAATTGAGAATTATGTAAACTAAAATTATTACATCAGCGGCCATCTGCTGAACACTTCCTGTTTTACGGAATCATCCGCAAAACTCGTGGCGAGCGATGCCATATAGATTTTCTGACACATCGCCTCCTTAAACATTCCGGCTTCCGTCAGGAGCATATATTCATCCGTACACGTCGTATCGCTCACCGTGCGGTTGTCCGTATTGATCGACATCGGAATTCCCGCTTCGTAAAACTTCGTAAACGGATATTCTTCGATCGAAGCGATTGCTTTCGTCTGTAAATTGCTCGTCGGGCAGAGCTCCACACCGATCTTCTTGTCCGCACAAAGCTTCATCAGCTCCGGATCGTCCTTCATCGCAATACCGTGTCCGATTCTTCTTGCTCCGTACTCGATCGCTGTCTGAATGTTGAGTGCGCTGCCGCATTCTCCCGAATGGATGGTAAAAGGCATCTCATTCTTTCTCGCCCACTCAAACAGTTCATGGAATTCGGAGGTCGGATACGCTTTCTCATCTCCCGCCAGATCACATCCCACAACACCGGCTCCTAACAGTTCTCTTGCATCTTTGAGCATCGAAAGATTGGTCTCCCGGTCAAGATTTCGCATCGCGCACACCAGGATTCCCGTATGGATATCGCGTTTGGTCTCGGCGGATTTCAAGCCTTCATTCACACTCTCTATGATCTCTGTGATTTTCAGTCCCTGCTGCGTCGAAAAGGACGGTGCAAACCGTACTTCCAGATACTTTACCTGCTCCTTGGCCGCACGCAGCGCAAGTTCCTCCGCCGCCGCGAAAAGCCCTTCCTTCGTCTGCAGGCAGCGAAGCGGCAGATCAAACCGCTTCAGATAATCCGCAAGAGACGGACAATCCATCGGCGCCGTCAGCGCCTCCTGCAATTCTTCTTTTGTATATTCTTCGCCCATATCGGAAAGCAGCTTCTTCGTCAGTTCCACGCTCATCGAACCGTCCAAATGACAGTGAAGCTCAATCTTTGGCATATTGTATGCGATAAAACGATTCATCATAGTATTGTCTCTCCATTTTCCGGTTTCAACTTTTTTACGATATTCTCAAACTCATAGAATAGATCAATATATCCTTCTACATTCCCATCAAATTATATCGCATATTGAAATTCCCTACAACAACTTTGCTTTCATCGAAAGTAATTTGAAAGCAATTTCACACAAACCTTGCTTTTTATCCCTATTGGGCTATACTATTGTTTGAACAAAATGAATTGAAAACTTGACTCAATTGCAGAATCGATTGGAGGTTACAATACAATGGAAAACATGACAAAAATAAAAGATGAGGCATATACTGCCACAAAAGAAATATTGGAAAAAGCAAAACTGGAAAAAGGCGATCTCTTTGTCGTCGGCTGCTCCACCAGTGAAGTATGCGGCGAAACGATCGGAACCCATTCGAAACCGGAACTTGCGGATATGGTATTTGCCGGAATCTATCAGGCCACACTGGAGTACGGCGTGTATCTGGCAGCACAGTGCTGCGAACACTTAAACCGTGCACTGATCCTTGAGGCGGAAGCTGCCGAAAAATTCGGCTATCCGAAAGTCAATGTCGTACCGCAGCCGAAAGCCGGCGGTTCTTTCGCCACTGCAGCCTACAAGACGTTCAAGAAACCGGCTGCCGTCGAGCATATTAAGGCCGGTGCCGGAATGGATATCGGCGATACGCTGATCGGTATGCATCTGCGCGATGTTGCCGTACCGACCCGTATCGAGACAAAACAGATTGGAAATGCACATGTGGTATGTGCCCGCACAAGACTGAAATTTATCGGCGGCGAGCGCGCCGTGTATGATCACGATCTGATGTAGAACAAAAGCTGTGCTTTAATAAAAAATCGTTAAAGCACAGCTTAATTTAATTACTAAGATTGGTTTTTAGAAACACGTAATCAATTCTTTGATTTCTTCCGGCTGCGGCATCACACGCAATGCACCTTTTCTCGTTGTAATAATGGATGCTGCCACATTTGCATACGTAAGCATCTCTTCTAACTCAGATTCCGTCAGCTGATTCAAACCATGCTCCAACACATAGTGCAGCACACAGGCACAGAAGGTATCTCCGGCACCGGTAGTCTCAATGGTATTCTTTTGGATAAAAGGCTTTACTTCCACCATCTTATTCTCATAATAAGCCCGGCTTCCATCCTTGCCCATAGATACCAAAATCAACGGAATATCATACCGCGCTTTAATCCATTCTCTTTTCCTCCTGCTCTTCTTTTACCCTTACCTTGTAATATATCTCCTGGAAACAATCTATGCCGGCTTCACAATATCGTATTTTTCAACATTGATCCACATTTTTCTGTCACTAAAGAAGGAAATGCCTTTTGCTTCCTGCGGCGTGCAGATCGCGGTTGTTGCAACCTGCTGACCATCATTGATAAAAAGTTCAATGGACTGACGATCCAGAATAAAACGCATTGTCTTAAGGCCATCCGGATCACTGATCTTAATCTTACGCACACAGACAATGTCTTTGGTCACTCCGCAATAAGTGCGGTCAATCTCCAGCATTCCACATTCCTTATGGTAAGTAAAGTTTGTTTCGTATTCATCATTTGCTGCCAGTTTCATGGAAAAAGTGGTAAAATCCCCGTTTTCCAAGGTAACGGTCAAATCGATTGTGCGCCCTTCCACACCGGCAAGTGTTGTCTCTCCATCAATTTCTGCTTTTTCGTATTTACAAAAATTCTTATGATATGTTTCAATCTCGCGCACCGGTTTCTGCCAGATCCGTCCGCCCTTCAATTCCAATTCACGAGGAAGTGTCATCATTCCCTGCCAATCCTGTGAGTCAGGGATCACACATGCATCCCACGATTTCATCCATGCGATCATAATGCGTCTGCCATCCGGAAGTTCTGTTGTCTGTGGCGCATAGAAATCCATTCCGTAATCCAGTGGATGTGGCTCTTCTTTGACAAAGCTGTGTGTCTCCGAATCATAATCACCGGCGAAGTAAACCGAATTATGTCCATTATGAAATTCATACTTTTCTGCCTTCATATTCTGTGGGGAACAGATCAACACTCGTTTATCTCCAAGTGGGAAGAAGTCCGGACATTCCCACATGGTACCGATCTTACCGGTTTCATTTGAGGCAAGAATCGTCTCGAATTTCCATTCCTTTAAATCCTTGCTGGAACAGAGTACCACCTGTCCGATCTGCTGATTATCCTTACTTCCAACAATCAGATAATAGGTATCATTTTCTTTCCAGATCTTCGGATCACGGAAATCAATGCGGCTGCAGTTCTCCGGAAGCATGTCACCGGTCACAACCGGATTTTTTTCATATTTCACATAGTCCTTTCCGTCGCCGAATGCGATGCACTGATTCTGTCTCTCCTGCTCGCTTTTGTCTTCCAGCTTGACTTTCGTCACACCGGTATAAACAAGTACATGCTTTCCGTCCGCCTCGATCGCGCTGCCGGAAAAGCAGCCGATCTTATCATACTCCTGATCCGGTGCAAGCGCCGCCGGAAGCTGCTCCCAATGAATCATATCCGTTGACACACTGTGCCCCCAATGCATCGGTCCCCACTCTCTGGCATACGGATTATACTGATAAAACAAATGAATCCTTCCATCGTATACAGAAAATCCGTTTGGATCATTGATCCAGCCTGCCGGTGCGGCTATGTGAAACAAAGGCCTCGTAGCCGGATTAGTTCCGGCAAGCTTCCCTGCCTCATAATTTCTTGCTTTTTCTAACATTTCGCTCATACATTTTCTCCTATTTTTCTTCTGCCAACGACGCCTGATACTGTTCAAAATATTTCTGTTTGATTGCCAGATAATCCGACAGACCGCATTTTTCCATCTTATCAAGATAAGAATCCCATTCTTTCTCGATTCCGCCATTTAAAATCCAGTCCGCTTTCTTCTGCTCCGCATATTTCTTGATATCGGTATCGTACTGCGACACTTTGTTTGTATCATCAATGCTCATAAACACGTTCGGATACACGTATTTGCTGTTCATATCCTTTAACAATATTCTCATGGAGTCCATTGAACAGGTTTTCCAGC
>URQG01000068.1 GCA_900549895.1 uncultured Lachnobacterium sp. | reverse complement strand
TGGGCTCGGAGATGTGTATAAGAGACAGCCGCAATATTGATTGCAAACCAGACCGGAATGTGGATCATTTCCAACAGCTTGGGATCCAGGGACTTATGTACCTGCAAAATATCAAACCCGGATTCTTCAATTGTCTTAACGAAATCAGCCGTCGGTGCCACCGTGACTGCCACCCGCTTAATTTCGGAATTTAATTTTTCCCGGATTACCTCTGCCTGTGCAATCGTAATATTCCGCTTGCTTTTTTCATAAAAAACAAAACCCGCATAATCGGCTCCCGCCTCATTTAAAAAGATTGTCTCCCGTGGATCTGTCAGCCCGCATATCTTAATTTTCATATACGAGTGCCTCCCTCTCTTTTCTCTGCTCATTCTTATCATCGGATTCCATAGGTTTCCGTGATATCACATGCGTTTACATTGCCTTCCACTTCTTTGCCAGCATTTTCGGATTCTCGGCTTCCATAAATGCCCTCCCGATCAGGAAAGCATCCGTATTGCACTCCCGCAAAAATCTGACATCCTCATCATCCATGATGCCGCTCTCCGCAACAAAAACTTTATCCTCCGGCACATATCGGCGAAGGCGTTTCGTTGTCTCAAGTGTGATCGTAAAGTCTTTGAGGTTCCTGTTGTTGACGCCGATGATCCTCGGATCAATCTTCATTGCCCGCTCAATCTCTGCCTCATCATGTGTTTCCACCAGCACATCAAGTTCCAATTCTCTTGCAAGCTGATAAAAATCATGCATCTGTGCATCATCCAGGATTGCAGTAATCAAAAGGACCGCATCCGCACCGATCGCTTTGGCTTCATAAAATTGATATTCCTCAATCATGAAGTCTTTTCGAAGGATTGGAAGATCCGACCTGCTTCGAATCTGCTTTAAATAGTCCACGTTGCCATGGAAGTAATCCTCTTCCGTCAGACAAGAGATTGCGTCCACCGATGCATTATATTCCTCGATACGATCCATGAGATGAATCTTACTTGTAATATTTCCAAGACTCGGGGAAGCTTTCTTAAACTCTCCGATGATCGAAATCCCCGGTTTTCTTAAATTGTTGTAAAAACAATCTTTGCTTCTCGTTGCAGTCTCTTCTGCAAGTCTTCTCATCGAACTCTCGTCAATTTTCTTTTTATGTTCCGGAAGCCGCTTCCTTTTCGCTTCCACAATTTCATCTAAAATCATTGCATTCCTCCTATTGAACATCCGACCACTTTACATCGTTCCGTTTACGAAATTTTCTATAATTCGTTTGCCGTGTTCCGTGTAGATGGATTCCGGATGAAACTGCAATCCGACGACCGGATATTGTTTATGACGCATCGCCATAATCTCGCCATCTTCTGTCCTCGCAAGCACTTTAAGGCATTCCGGAAGTCCCTCCTGTTGTACCGCCAGTGAATGATAGCGGGCAACCTTGATGGGTGAATCAATTCCGGTAAAGATGCTCGTTCCGTCATGTTCGATCACGGATTGTTTCCCATGAAAAAGCGCCTTTGCGTAGGATACTGTTCCGCCAAGTGCCTCTCCGATGCACTGATGTCCGAGACAGATACCAAGGATCGGCTTTACTCCGGTGAACTCCTTAACCACATCCATACAGATACCGGCTTCTTTCGGACTTTTCGGTCCCGGCGAAAGTAAGATACGCTCCGGATCCATCTCTTTGATCTCGTCGATCGTGACCTTGTCGTTTCGGACCACCCTGATGTCCGGATGGAAAATACCGACATACTGATACAGGTTATAAGTAAAGGAATCGTAATTATCAATCATTAAAATCATAAGTTTTCCTTCTCAATCAAAGTCTTCGCCAAAGCCATCACTTTATTGCAGCACTCCTGATATTCGTTCTTCGGAACGGAATCTGCGACGATTCCGGCCCCTGCCTGCAAATAAACCTTATCGCCCTTTTTGATCATCGTACGAATCGTAATACAGAAATCCATATCACCCGAGAAATCAATGTATCCGGTTGCGCCGCCATAAAGTCCTCTCCTCACACTTTCCAGTTCATCAATGATCTCCATCGCACGGATCTTCGGTGCCCCGCTTAATGTTCCTGCCGGAAGGAACGATGCAACCAGATCAAGCGGATGAAACTCGCCTTTTTTCCTTCCCTCAACCATGGAAACAATATGCATTACATGGGAATAATTCTGTACTTCCATGAACTGTGTTACCTTAACTGTTCCGAACTCACTGATGCGCCCCATATCGTTTCTTGCCAGATCCACAAGCATCACATGCTCGGCCCGCTCCTTCTCATCCTGTAAAAGTTCATCCCGAAGTAACGCATCTTCCTCAGCATCCGCTCCTCTGGGACGTGTTCCTGCGATCGGACAAGTATAAACACGATTTCCCTGCTGTTTTACGATCATCTCCGGTGAACTTCCGATTACTTCAAAGTCACCGTAATTGAAATAATACAGATATGGAGAAGGATTCAGTTCACGAAGTTCCTTGTACAGTTCAAAGCCACTCTGCTTTGTCTGTACCGTCCATCTCTGAGATAATACCGTCTGAAAAATATGTCCTTCACGGATATATTCTTTTATCCGCTCTACCTTCTTACTGTATTGCTCTAAGTCATCCGACTGATGGATGATCACACCGTCGTGTACAAAATTCTTTGGTTTTACCTGATCCGCTCCGTTTCTCGCTTTCTCGATCAGCTCTGCCGCTTCCTCAAGTGACTTCTTCTTACCTTCCTCGGTATCCTCACCAAGGATGATTCCGGTCAAAGTCTCAGCCACATGATCGACCATGATAAATTTTGTCATCAGCATCATCTGGATGGTTTCGATTCCGATCTCATCCGGGTTATCATCCGGAAGGACTTCGGCGTATCGGACAAAATCATAACCAAGATTTCCAACAAGTCCGCCGGAGAAGGATAATTCCTCATTATCTTTTACAATATCAAATTCACTGTAGTATTCTTTCAGAAGCTGAAGCGGATTTCCCTCACGAACCTCTTCGCTGCCATCATTTTTTGTAATGACCAAAGCATTTCCTCTTGAATTGATGATTTCTTCCGGTTCTCTTCCGAAAAAGGTGTATCTGTCATAATTCTTATCATAACTTTCAAGCAGAAAACCTTTCTTATCACCGACAAGATTCTCATACATTGCAGTCGCGGTCTCATTGACAATACTTACTGTTTTCTTGTATACCCTAAGTCTTCTCTTCATGCTTCTTACCTCCTGAATTTGATAACATATTTGAACAAAAAAAATCCCTGATATAACGTTTCGGTTATATCAGGGACGAATCATCGTGGTGCCACCCTTGTTCGTTGCTTACCGGCTTCCCCCTTGATGACTGAATGACATTCATCGAGATTAAAAAAAGCAGATATCTCGAATTAGAAATATCTGCCACCAATTACGCAACCTCTGTGATACAGAGACAAAAATGTCTCGATATCCTCGCCCCTGTAACGTGGGGATACGGATCAGCTACTAACGAATTCCTTCGTATTCACCTCTCTTCTCACGAACCCATTCCAAGACAAACTATCTTATCAGCTTCCACCAGCCGCTGACTCTCTGTGAAGAATCATCTGTTGTACTTACTTTCGCTCATCGAATTCACTTCATTCAATTAACTTGTTAATATAGTATACTGGCAAAGTAGGAATGTCAACAGGAAATTGTAATTTTAATAAAAATGCGAAAGTTGCTGACAACTTCCGCATTTTATACATTCTTTTAGCAAGGCTCAACCTTTGATTCGATCTCAGCAAATAACTTAGCCTTCAGATCCTTAACGAAATTAAGCGCATCGGCTACCGGAATCTTCTCCTGTACAGCCTTATCTCTTGTTGTAATTTCAACCACACCTTCCTTTAAGTTACGCGGGCTGACAACCACACGGATCGGCGCACCAATCAGGTCCGCATCGGAGAACATTGCACCAGGACGAATATCACGGTCATCATAGAGTACTTCTACATCAGAGTTCTGCAGATCCTGATACAGCTGATCAGCAACAGACTTTGTCTGCTCATCATCCACACGCAGACAGCATACTTCTACTTCCCATGGTGCAATCGAGATTGGCCAGATCGGACCATACTCATCGTGGTGTGCCTCACAGATAGAAGCAGCCATACGTCCGACACCGATTCCGTAACATCCCATGATCGGAGTCTGAAGTTCTCCATTCTCATCGGTGTACTGCATATGCATAGACTTTGTATACTTGGTTCCGAGCTGGAAGATGTTACCAACCTCGATACCTCTCTTGATCGTGATGGTTGGCTTACCGCAACATGGGCAGATACCACCCTCTCTTACTTTTGCGATATCAACATAGTTGACCTCTCCGAGATCACGCTCTAAATTAAGACCGGTATAATGATAGCCTTCCTTATTTGCTCCGGCCACCATGGAATCAATGCCTTTTAATGAGAGATCACAGAAAAATGTAACTTTATCGGAAATATTGTAAGGTCCGATGTATCCAGCCACAAGAGGTGAATCCTCTGTAATTTCAGCCGGATGAATATCCTCACCGACAAGGTTACGAAGCTTGGTCTCATTGATCTCATAATCACCACGGACAAATCCGACAACAAATGCATCATCTGCATTCTTCTGATATACAACAGCCTTGCAGGAAGACTTCACATCACTCTTTAAGAAGTTGCAGACATCCTCGATCGTCTTGCAGTTTGGAGTCTCAATGCACTGCAGCTCTTCGAGATTACCGGTGCTCTCATTGATAACTTTATTCTCAGCCGCTTCCATATTGGCTCTGTAGTCACACTCGGTACATAAAACGATCGAATCCTCTCCAACCGGTGTGAGAAGCATATACTCATGGGAAATATTACCACCCATCATGCCGGAATCCGACTTGACAGTAACAACTTCCGGAATACCGGCTTTCTGGAAAATACGATTATATGCGTGATAACATACATCATAATACTTCTCCAAATCTTCCTGTGAGGTATGGAAGGAATATGCATCCTTCATCGTAAACTCACGCACACGGATCATTCCGGCTCTCGGTCTCGCCTCGTCACGGAACTTTCTCTGGATCTGATAGATCATGAACGGGTACTTGTTATAAGACTGTGCATACTCACGGACAAGCTGAACGGCCGCCTCCTCATGTGTCATACCAAGAACAAGCTTGGAGTCATTACGATCTCGCAAACGGACAAGCTCGCTGCCGACGCTCTCATAACGTCCGGACTCTTCCCACAGATCAGCCGGCATAACAACCGGGAAAAGCACTTCCTGCCCATCAATACGGTTCATCTCCTTGCGGATGATATTCTCAATCTTTGCTGTAATTCTCTTTAATGTAGGAAACTCGGAATAGATTCCATTACCAACATACTTCATATAGCCACCACGGACCATTAATGCATGGCTGTCGATCACACAATCTGCCGGTGTCTCCTTAAATCTCTGTCCTACTAACTTTGATACTTTCATTTCTTGTTTCCTTTCTTTCCATTTACTTGCTCGTACCTAAAGACATATGATGAAATAAAAAAGCCCCAGGCACTGTGTTTATTTACAATGCCCAGGGCGAATAAAATCCGTGTTACCACCTGGTTTCAGGCATCTGCCTGCACTCATCTGTGAGCAACTACTCACACTATCTTCAATAACGGTGAACCGACTTCTCTCTGTATGCTTGAAATCCGTACTGCTTCTGTTCAAAGCTTTTCTCAAAAATACCATAAAATTCTTCAAAAATCAAGAACCTTCTTATGGTCTTGACAGTTTTTTCTTTTGTTGGTGTCCTGCAATCGCAATATATACGGACTGCGGAATAAATCTTCCCATTGTTGTTGCTGCTTTTAGCGCAAGTGTTGGTACTATGACCACTTTACGACGCTTCATCTGCCGAATCGCATAATCCGCACAATACTCCGGCGTAATTCCCGGCAATGCAAATTCCACATTGGCAACAGAATTGAATTCCGTATCAACCGGTCCCGGGCATAAAGCTCCGATATATACCCGGCTGCCTTCTTCTTTCAACTCTCTTGCCACCGCGCGAGTCATGCTGGCGACATATGCTTTGGTCGCATAATAGGTTGCCATGTACGGACCTGCAGGAATCAATCCTGCCGATGACGCAACATTTAACAGATAACCGCCTCCCTGCGCCTTCATCTTACGCAGCACGAGCTTCGTTAAGATATGCACCGCACGTACGTTGACATCGATCATATCCAGATCTTTATCCAGTGAAGTCTCTGTAAATCTTCCGCAATCTCCAAATCCCGCATTATTAATAAACACACCGATGTGCTTATCCCCCAACGCCGACATCAGACGCAGACATTCGTCCTTATGGGAAAGATCTGCAGTCTCAATCATAACATGTGCTCCTTTTGCTTCCAGTTCCCCGGAAAGCTTCATAAGCCTCTCCCGCCTTCTGGCAACAAGTACAATCGCATACCCTTCTTCCGCTAATTTTCTTGCAAAACAAGCTCCGATTCCGGAACTTGCCCCGGTTATTACTGCATAACTTCTCTTCATAGACAAATCCTTCTTCCCAAACACTTTAATCTCTCATCTGCTTGTTTTCCACAGCCGAATCACGAGGTGTTACATCAATGATGATGTTCTCGGAATGTTCCTTTAGCTTTTCAAGGATTGTAAGCCAAAGCATATGAATTTCATATGCGAGCATCTGATCCAGTTCCACCGCATACGGAGCCAGCATATCCACGTCGAAATAACGATTACCAAGCGGCGGTACAAAAGCCAGATTGTACGACTTCTTTTTTTCTTCGCAGGAAGCAATCTGTTCATATGTGATCAGTAAAAATTCTTCTCCCTTGCAGATACAATGATAGGATACAAAACATTCATCGAGCATCCACGATTTTCCTTCGATCTCTTCTGTCGGTTTCTCCGAAGGATCATTGTATTCCGTTGTCTGAAATTCAATATTCCACTGTAATTTATCTTCTTTCGTATTCTTTACCAGATCCGGAAGTTTTCGCAATAACTCTGCACCTTTTTTCATGCTGTAAACCTCTTTTCTTTCCCATTAGTCGATCATTTTGTTGTTCATCGACACTTCTTCTATATTGATTCTCACTTTGATCTTCCTATACTTTGGATTGCGATCATACAGTTTGGAAATAATACGATTGGCAACAAGCATCGACAGATCTTTTGTGCAGGATGGAAGCAAAATGATAAACTGCGTCTCACTGTATTTTGCAACAACATCCCCGACACGAAGACACTCTCCGATGGTCTCCTCAAGTCCCTTCATCGCCTGCCGGATTCGAAACGAAATCACTTTTGCCGATTCATTCTCCGGGGCTTCCAGTGTCAGTAGGAGCAAATTCTCCGGAGTCTTGGAACGCACACTTTTTCGCGCTTCCAGATGGTAAATTTCCTTGAAGATCGGATACCCGCAAAAAAACACGCCCATTGGATTTTCTTCCTGAATATCCTCTTTCACTTCCCGGATATCGTAGCTGGAATCCCCCTTGCTGATCTGCTTCAATTCCTCATATACTTTATTCAGGATCGTTGTCTTACGTACCCCAAGCTCCGTCTCCATAATCTTGCGTGCCTTGTCATACGAATCAAGTGCAAGCTGAACTTTTCCGCAATGCATACGAGCCTCAATCTGATAACAATAGAGCTGCTCATCCGCATTCTCAAATTTGAGAGCCTCTGCACAGATATGCTCGACTTCCTCATAGCGAGATTCATTCAAGTATAATTTTGCCAAAGACTTCACCCCGGACAAATACATCGAATGATAATAGATGGCCTGCGCCTGTATCCAATGGAGGTCCATCAGCTTACTCATAAATTCTCCCTGATAGATATCAAGTGCCTGCTCATATCGGATGACAGCCTTTTCCTCTACATTTTCCTGCTTTGCCGACTTGATCAGCCGTTCAAATTCCTCTATATCAAGTACCACTTCCACCTTGGGATTCCATTGATAAGAAC
The DNA here is from genome assembly GCA_900549895.1 of uncultured Lachnobacterium sp. Taxonomy (GTDB): domain Bacteria; phylum Bacillota; class Clostridia; order Lachnospirales; family Lachnospiraceae; genus Roseburia. Next base: position 772 of record URQG01000068.1, on the reverse strand, counting down.
CTCTGTTTGTCAAAATAAACTCCTCATCCCCAAAGTACTTTGCAAGATTCTTGCGTAAACGATACATCAGGTTTTTTAGCGCGCCGGACGGATTATCAAGATCTTCCTCCCCCGGCCATATTGCATTTGCAATATCCTCGGTCGTAAGTGTTTTATCTCGATACAATAACATATAAACAAGCAATCGGGAAAGCATTGTCGAGCGAATATTCTCATCGCTTACTACTGTATCACCGTCCGTAATCTGGAATTTACCAAGCGTATCCACTGTCAGCATAAGAATTTTCCCTCCGTCCTACCTTCATTCTGAATTCAACCTCAATTATAACATTTGCCCTGTCAAAAATCTACGCCAAAAGCAATCCGCACAAGACCAAAAAAGAAAAAGCGATATCATCCTATTAATATCGCTTTGTTTCTTATTTATTTCTTTTATGATTCTTTGCGATGACTGCGCTTGCGACTAATCCAACGCCGCCCAGCAGAAGTACGCCAAATACACCATATTTATAGTTATCCTCCGTCTGTGAAGTATTCTCCTCCATAACAAGTTCCGCAGAGTCAACGCTGTACAGCTGTGAACTTTCCCTATAGACCGAGTCGGCATTATGCGCATACGCTCGAAATGCGATTGGAATATCCTCAAGTACACTCCTGTAATCCTCTTCCAGCACATTCTGTTCTCCGCGCCCATCCAGTTTAAACGTCAAAAACAGATAAGTATCTGTCTCTTATACACATCTCCGAGCCCACGAGACGCGTAGTAATCTCG
>URQG01000067.1 GCA_900549895.1 uncultured Lachnobacterium sp. | reverse complement strand
TAATATCCCAACAGAAATAATGAAAACTAAATAATGAAAAACTTTTTATTTCAAATCAAAAAGCAGAAAGGAAAATCAGACTATGAAAGAAATTTTTCAGGAGTATGGTGGCGTATTGATTACCGTTGTGGCAATCCTTGCAGTCATTTTAGTTGTAGTAGCAGTTGTAGGAAAGGATGCGGGGGGACCGATCGGTTCGGCTTTTTCGAATCTGATCAGCTACTTTATCAAGCAGGCGAGCACGAATGGCGGCTTTACGATCACACCATAAGGAGAAGCAATGGAACTTGGAAAAGAATATTTCGGGCCCTTTTGGAAATTTATTGCGAACGAAGAAATTACAGATGTCGATTATAACGGACGAGAGATATGGCTGACAAATATTTATAATGAGCGTTATCGGGTACATCAGGCATACGTACAGGAAAATATTTCTGCCGCTTTTATCGAACAGTTTACACAACGTATTGCCAATGTGGTCAGTCGACAGTTTAATAAACGCTATCCGGAGCTTGAGGCAGAGACCAGTGAACTTCGTGTGACAATTGTGCATGAGTCGGTAGCAAGATCCGGAAGAAGCATCAGTATTCGAAAGACACCGCCGATCATTCGTTTGTCAGCGGAGAAAGCAATACGGGAAAAGTTTTGTGAGGAGAAGGTTCTGTCGCTTCTGGTTAACTGTGTGAAGAGCCGAATGAATCTGATCTTCTGTGGAATGCCGGGGATTGGAAAGACGGAATGTATTAAGTTCTTTTCCCAGTATATTCCGGAAAATGAGCGTGTGATCACCATCGAGGATACCATGGAGATTCGCTATTCTGTGACAAATCCGGGGAAGGATTGTATTGAGATGCGGGTAAGTGAATTGTTTGATTATGCGGACGCAATCAAGGCAAGCCTGCGATTGAATCCCAAGTGGATCATGCTCTCAGAAGCAAGATCCAAGGAGGTAAAATACCTTTTACAAAGCTGGTCGACCGGTGTGTGCGGGATGACAACATTACATACGGATGACGTACATAATATTCCGGATCGTATTTTAAATATGCTGGAAAGCAGGGTGGATGCAGACCGGCTGGAGAATGATATCTATGAGGCAATGGATGTCGGGGTCCTTATACGAAAGCGGAAAAATGAGCAGAATGCGATATACCGGTATATTGATCAGGTATGCTTTTTCTTACGAGAGAATGGTGAAAACCGGATCGTAATGGTAGTCAGGGACGGACGGCTTCTTGACAATTGCATGCCGGATCTTATGAGACAACGGTTTGTTCGATCTTCGATTCAGGATCCTTTTGTATGTGAATCCGTACAAGTGTGCAAAACAGGCGGGGAGGTGAATCCGATATGATCTATGCAGGGGTTTTGGTTGGGATGTATACGCTGCATCTGATGTTAAAAATGCATTGGATCACAACGGGTATCGTTACCGTGTATATGCTGCTCCGCGTGCGGGAACATCGCAGATTGTATCGGCAATCCAATGAGCAGAAATTAAGATTTGGTGAGGTTACGGATTATCTGGATACGGTACTGTATGCGTTCTTAAAAGAAGGAAAAGTGGAGACGGCCTTGGAGGATACGCAGGCGGCGCTGGTGGATGGACCAATGCGTGAGGCTGTAGCCGATGCGCTGGATCACATGCATATGACATTCGATGAGTCCAATGTTATGACGGATGCATTGCATTTCATTGAAAAGCAGTATCCGTGTCACAGAGTGAAAGCGGTACATGATTTTTTTATGCATGTGGAAAATTACGGAGGAGATGCAACGAAGCCTGTGGAATTGCTCCTGGCGGATAAGAATCAATGGCAGAAATGCATTCAGTTGGAACAGAAGCAGAGGAGAAAGATGTTTGCGGATATTGTCATGTCGATTGCGGCATCACTTATCATATGCTGCATTATCCTTTATCTTCCGGTTATGAACATTGACATCAGCAGTAACATAATCTCTCAGGTGCTGACAATTGTTGTTCTGATACTGGATGATATGATCCTGAGTCGTGCACAAAAGTATCTGGCGGTGGACTGGCTTGTGATTGACAATGAGGATGAAAAGCAACAAAGACAGAGACTGAAACGGTATATGGAATATGACCGGCATAAGGAAATCCGTCTCTCTTTTCTTCTTGCACTATTGGCGATGCTGGTTACGGTGGTGTGCCTTATACGAAATCGGCAGGCGCTGGCAGCGATAGGAATGGTATTGGCCTTGATCATGGCAAATCAGCACCGCATTGGTCGAATGCTTTCCGTGAAGAATCTTAAGAAAAGCATTCAGAGAGCTTTCCCGGGATGGCTCATGGATATTATCCTGTTATTGCAAAGTGAAAATGTACAGGTAGCATTGACAAAGTCGCAGGAGAGTGTGCCGACAGTACTTGCGCATGAGGTAGAACATTTGGTTGACCGGATTGAAATGGAACCGGAGTCGGCAGAACCGTATCACAGATTTTTATGGGATTTTCAGATCCCGGAGGTGCATTCGGCAATGAGTATGCTCTATTCCATTTCTATGGGGAGCAGTAACCGTGCGGATCAGCAGATCAGTGAGCTGATCGGTCGCAATCTGGCAATGCTCGATGCTGCGGAGCGGGAGAGGCTCTCAAATCTGAGCAGTGGAATGTATTTGTTATTTCTGGCGCCGGTTATGACCGCTTCATTGAAGCTGGTTACCGATATGGCAATCTTTATGTTGACGTTTCTGATGAATGGTAATCTTGCCGTTATGAGCTGAGTGCACGATAGGAGGAAGAAAAATGAGTCAGATTGTAAAAGCATTTCTGGGTGTGTTTCTGACACTTTTTATGGCAGTTGTGGCACTTAGCGTATTGACGGCTTATATGGAAGTGATGAATGCACAGGATATGCAGGCGAGAATTGTAGACGAACTTGAAAACAGTGATTTTAACGCGGGCGTTATGAGAGAGTGCTTTCAAAAATGTGCAGATGCAGGGTATGAGCTGTCGGTTACGGTCTACGCAGAAGGTTCTGCGGTGTCTGTTTTTCACACAAAGAAGGAAGTCCCGGAAGCTCTCGAGAATATTTCGGTTGCTAAAGTGGAAATGCATTTTCCGTTAAAAAGTGCATTCCTTGGAATGAATCAGGCACGATCCTTTGTCGGATACGCGAGATAGGAGGAAAATGAAGAATTTAATGGAAGAGTACGGAATCAGCATACTGATGCTTGTAATGGGGGCTGCCGTATTAGCTGGACTGGCACAGGCGCTGAATCTGATCGTGGGAGGGTAAAAGGCAATGAAAGAAATCATGGATGAATACGGGAGTATGTTTCTTGCGGTAACAGGCCTGATCCTGTTTTTGGGTACAATGAGTTCCGTGATGCTCTCACAGAATGGTGTCTTAATGAAGATGGTACAAGTTTGGATGTATGGAGGGGTATAAGCAATGAAAGAAGTTATGATGCAGTATGGGCAAAGCGCAGTTGCGGTTGTGGTTGCAGTATTATTGTTTGCCGTTATCGGTGTGACATCAGGAGTGAGTACCAAAGGCATCTATGCACAGACCGGACAGGTATTAAAGACACAGACCGAGGCTGCGGTCTCCGGAAACGAAGAATTTGAACGGTACTGGAGGCTTCGATGAAAAATATTATTCTCGGCATGACCGGAGGAGCAATCGTTATCTATCTTATCGTGTTCTGCCTGAGTGTTTACAGTATTTCCGCACGTAAAAATGAGATGGAGAATTGCATTTCACAGGTGCTGGAGCAAAATCTTCTCAGTTACTATGGGGGCGAACGCAGTGATGCGGAAGTGAGAAGTGTCGTAACGCAGGATCTGATCGGTCGGTTGCAGGCGGATTCAAAGACAGTAATTGATGTACATACCTGTGATATGAGACAGGGAATTCTTGCAGCGACTATTCGGGAAGAATTTTTCCTGCCGATCGGAACAAGCAAGACGATCACATGCTCTAAAACGGTAATTGTAGAAGAAGAGGAAACCGAGATGACAACAGAAACAGAATCAGATGGGGAAAATGATGGAGAGTAGTCAAAACAGAAAGCAGTCAAAACAGATATCTCATGGCATGAGGAAAAGGAGAACCATATTGGTTGTAATCCTGGCACTCATTGTGCTTATCCTCTCTTTTGTATGTGGGGATGGATTAAGATATTATGGGAAAACAGATATTGAACAGAGTTCAGAAAACAAAACGGAAAAGAAATCGGGACGCTGGATCTATTTTGGAAGTCATAAGAACAGAGAATTGAGTGATCAGGATGGAGCATATCTGGAAGAGAGTGTGAAAAAGTGGACGGAAAAACAACTGACGGATGACGAACTTGCAGAATGGATAACTCAGCGTATGAAAAAAAGTAATCAAAATATGCAAACCGTAGGCGTGATGAGTAATCAGTTGTGTTTGTTTGATGGGGAAATGGATGTACCGGATTATGAAAAACGTTTGGCGGAGTCGGATGGAATCTATGAGTTTGTCGGTTTGTATACCGAAGATCAGGTAAATGAGGAGGGAAAACTAATTTGCTATTATTGGGAAGCAGGAGCTCGATGAAAACAAAAAGAATCGTGCAGTTTGTAATTGCAATAACGATGATGATAGGGGCATTAAAAATCTCAGCACAGGAAGCGCAGGCAAGTGTCTGGGATAGCGCATATACATATTATAACTCCTACGGGAATTCGGTCGTATTTCGTCCGGTCACGTCAACGGATGGGATAATCTATTATGCGACAAAGGCAAGTAAGGCAACTACAAGCACAAAATTTCGGACACTGGGGTGGAAAGTTACGGTAAGGAATACGAGTGGGAGTACATTGCAGACACTTTATTTTAAACTTTCCGGATCTTATATGTATCAGGTAGATTCCGTAACCAAAGGCAACTATGAGTACAATTTATATGCGCTTTCATTGTATCAGATGAAAAGCCGAATGAATACAAGATCCGGGAACGCTTTGCAGGCAGGGAAAGCAGCCATTCAGTTAGATGCATGTATGGCGGTTGTGAAAAAAGGGAGTGTTAAGGGCAGAATGAATGACAGTGGACCGGTATCCGGCAGTGTATATACTACATACAGCGGAATCGCCGGTGCGGCAAACTGGAGCAGTTCGGCACGACAATCATTATACAGTTATTTTAACAAGAACGTAGAGGGATTGTTTTTTCGGGTGAATGTTATAGCAGGGGAAGGAATTAAGTCAACGAGTGGAAGCGGAGTATATTGTTATGGGACATATGCAGAAGTAAATGCAGTGACCGACACCGGATATCAATTTGCAAATTGGAGCGGATTACTTCGAAGCAGTAAGATATGCGATGACTTTTTGGTCAATGAAGATGGTGTCTGCATAGCAAACGGGGAACCTAAGCTGCTTCGCATTTATTATCATCGCAATCAATCCTCGCAGGATAATACGGTGGATTATCAGGTGGTTCGATACAACAAGAGTGGAGCAAATTTGGAAGGATTCATTTGGAAAAAAGATGGTAAATCTGCTTTGGGGTGGGCATTTGATCCGTCTGCGACAAGAGAAAAGTACAAATTGAATGCAAAAATCAGTGCAAAGTGGATTGATCGGTATGCACCGGAGGTCCATTTGTATGCAGTATGGGATTCAACGGATCCGAATCCGGGACCGCAGCCACCGACGCCACAACCGCCGATTCCGCAACCACCAACGCCGCAGCCACCAACGCCGCAGCCACCGACACAAGAGCCGCAGGAAAGCGGAAACAATGACGAAAAAACGACAACGAATAAGGTGATTCGTTGCCGTTTTATAAGCAGTAGGTATTTCGAAGATGAACATCAACGTCTGATCCCTCAGGATAGGGGCGGTTTGGCAGCCGATTCCGTATGGGCAACGGACATGACACATCGTCAGATCCTGCGTTATGCTTTGGAAAAAAATTAATGGTTCTCTTTTTCCGTGATCGTTTCCGGAAGTTTAATGTATACGCGTTCGATACGATTCTTATCCATGCGATCGATTCTAAGAAGTACATTGTCATCGGTGATGATAATCTCATTCTTTTCAGGAAGGTGACCTAAGAGACCGAGACAATACCCTCCGATCGTGTCATAATCGTCCGATTCGAAGGAATATCCGAGCGCATCGCTGACATCATCGAGGTTGGCAGAACCGAGGACATAGAACTCACGATCGCTGATCTGTGTAATATCATCCTCTTCATCGGCATCATATTCATCACGGATCTCACCGACAATTTCTTCAAGCAGATCTTCCAGTGTGATGAGTCCGGCAGTAACGCCATACTCATCTAAAACGATGGCAAGAGAAATCGAGGATTTGCGCATCTCGAGAAAAAGGTCCGCAGTATTCTTGTGCTCGTAGGTAAAATACGGATCGCGGAGCATCGAACGAACAGAAAAGGTTTCGTCGTCCTGTTCGAGCAGAAAATCCTTCATATTAATGATCCCGATAACATTGTCCGTTGTATCTTCATATACGGGAAGCCGAGTGAACATATCCTGACGGAAGACATCAAGAACTTCCTGATAGGTCGCATCGACCTGTACGAATGTCATATCGATACGTGGTATCATGATTTCTTTGGCTTCGGCATCACCGAAGTCGAAGAGATTATGGATCATGTTTCGTTCTTCGTTTTCAATGACTCCTGTTTCCTGACCGACATCTACGATGGTACGAAGTTCTTCTTCGGTCATCTGCTGGGAACCGTCTTTTGGGTTGATGCGAAGCAGGAAGAGAAGTCCCATAGACAGTTTGTTAATGATGAATATGACAGGAGTCAGTATTTTCATCAGTACATCAATAATGCCGGCAATCGCTAAAGCAATACTGTCTGCCTTAATGGTAGCCAGTGTCTTTGGGGTTACCTCTCCGAAGATCAGAATCAAAAACGTAAGGATACCGGTTGCGATACCTGCGCCGACATTTCCAAAATAATGGATTGCCAGAGAAGTCGCAAGAGAAGATGCGGACAAATTGACAATATTATTGCCGATCAGTATAGCGGAAAGCATCTTCCCGGAATCGTCAGTAACGCGCAGAACCCTGTCTGCTCGTTTGTTTCCGGATTCAGACAGGGTACGCATGCGTATTTTATTGACGGTGGTAAGGGCTGTCTCTGACGAAGAAAAGAACGCAGAGAGCAGCAGTAAAAGTATTAAAATAATAAGTTGTACTATGTCACCAGGGGTCAAAAAATTCACCTCATATTAAATAATTTCATGCATCAATTAGTGATCGTCAGTGCTATAATTTGGAGCCTCTTTTGTAATATGAATATCATGCGGATGGCTCTCACGAAGAGATGCTGCGGATATTTTAACAAATTTTCCGTTCTCTTTCAAGGTCTCGATATCCGGGCAGCCACAGTATCCCATACCGGAACGGATACCACCGATCAGCTGGAATACAGTATCTTCAAGTGTTCCCTTGTATGCAACACGACCTTCGACACCTTCAGGAACAAGCTTCTTTGCACCTTCCTGGAAATAGCGGTCCTTGCTTCCGTTCTCCATAGCGGCGATAGAACCCATTCCACGGTATACTTTATATTTTCTGCCCTGGAATAATTCGAATGTACCAGGAGCTTCGTCACATCCTGCAAACATGGAACCCATCATACATACATTGGCTCCGGCTGCAAGCGCTTTCGTCATATCTCCGGAGTATTTGATTCCACCATCAGCGATAACCGGAATGCCATATTCCTTAGCAACTTCGTAGCAGTCCATGATTGCAGAAATCTGTGGAACACCGATACCTGCAACAACACGGGTTGTACAGATGGATCCAGGTCCGATACCAACTTTGACGGCGTCTGCACCGGCTTCAATGAGAGCCTTTGCGGCAGCGCCTGTTGCAATATTACCGGCGATAACCTGTAAATCCGGGTAAGTAGCTTTGATTTTCTTGACAGCTTCTAAGATATTCTTGGAATGTCCGTGTGCAGAGTCAACAACGATCACGTCAACGTGAGCTTTTACCAGGGCATCAACACGATCCATCATATTGCCTGTGATACCGACACCGGCACCGCAGAGAAGACGTCCCTGCTCATCTTTAGCGGAGAGCGGATACTTGATCTGCTTCTCGATATCTTTGATTGTAATAAGTCCCTTGAGATTGAAATCTTTGTCTACGATTGGAAGTTTCTCTTTTCTTGCTTTGGCAAGAATACTCTTTGCTTCCTCCAATGTGATTCCTTCCGGAGCAGTGATCAATCCTTCGGAAGTCATGGATTCACTGATCTTTTTCGTGAAGTCTGTTTCGAATTTCAGATCACGATTGGTAATGATTCCAACGAGACGTCCGTTTTCTGTAATCGGGACACCGGAGATACGGAATTTAGCCATAAGATTGTCTGCATCCTGTAATGTATGCTCAGGAGATAAGAAAAATGGATCGGTAATGACTCCGTTCTCGGAACGCTTTACCTTATCGACCTCTTCCGCCTGTGCCTCAATAGACATATTTTTGTGAATAATACCGATGCCACCCTGTCTTGCCATTGCAATTGCCATCTTGGATTCTGTAACAGTGTCCATTGCAGCACTCATCATAGGAATGTTTAAAACGATCTTCTTGGTAAGATGTGTCGTCAGATCGATCATGTTCGGTGTAACCTCAGAATACTGAGGTACCAGAAGAACGTCGTCAAATGTAATTCCTTCGCCGATAATAGTACCCATTTCCTAATTTCCTCACTTTCTTCTTTTTTGTAAACTCAAACTTTTTAGAATAATTGTATAT
>URQG01000066.1 GCA_900549895.1 uncultured Lachnobacterium sp. | reverse complement strand
ACCGTCCAAAATCCTGTTGGTTGAATACGTTTGCTGCTAATTTTCTTTTTTACATTTTTAATCCGGTATCGTCCGTTTTGGAAAACCAATCTGATCATGACATCCCCGAATTTGCAGGTCGTTCATGTTGAAATAGGTGTAATTCGCGCACATAAAGTCGCAAAGAGTCGAAAGCGTGGTATCATTTTTATAAACAAATAAGGAGGTATTGCTTATGAAGATATGGAAGAAATTGGGTTGTGGACTTGTTATGTTTGGATTGCTGCTTGCAATCGGTCTGTGTAATACGGATACGGCTTTCGCTCTAGGCAAGGGATTTGAGACCAACAAAGATACAAACACGGCAACTTACACGGTTACCGAAGCAAAGGAAGCTACAGTCAAATTTGGTGATACGTTTACAACAGGAGATATTACGGTCGGCGACCAATTGACTAATTTTACAGTAAAAAATGATACGGATACGGTTCTTCAGATCAGTATGTCTGTTGCTACGGAGAGTCCGGTTGTTATGACCTGGTCGGAATCAAGTACCGGCCCGCTGCTGGTGAGTCAGACAATTAATAGTTATTCCAGGACTGTTTTAAAAAAGAAGCTTGTGTATCCGGGAAAATCGGTTACGGTGGATTATTATTATGACGTTCGTGAAAATAGTAATGTGACCAGACTGCCAAGACTGAAAGTGATTACAAAGATCACACCTCGTTCGGATGTCGCTGAGTATGATTATATCATGGTGAAGGCTCCTAAGATTGAAGTGACCAAGATGTCTGCAGATCAGGTTGGTATTCAGGTAGACGTCAATAACGGTGGCGCAGGTGTTCGTGGTGTTTCTAAGATTTATGTCTATAAGGGTTCCAAGCAGATTAAGACATTTACCAGTAGCGCGAAGGATCTGTATACATTTACCTATAAGGCAAAAGGTGCCGGATCTGCAAAGTATAAGGTTAAGGTAGTCATAAAAGCCAATAAGAAGGATACCAAAACCAGCAAGGAAGTTTCGCCGGTTAAGAATATCTGGAAGCAGAAGGTCAGCAAGAAACTCAGTGACTATGAAAGCGATGATACCGAGCTTGTGATCGAATCGCTTTCTTACAGTGGAAATACTTTGGTTGTCAAGGGATATACCGTAAATACCATGGGAGTAGACATGGCGTTCCCGACATTTGCAAGAGCCGGATATCCTGGAAAACAGTTGTTTGCGTATTACACACCGACGAACAAAGTGATCAAGAAGGGAATTCATAAGTATACATTCAAAGTTAAAAATGTACCTGTCGTAGATTTACGGCATTGCGGTATTACAACAGCATAAAATTGCTAACTGTTTTTTCCTGTTTCAGTGATGTCTTATATGTGGCATCATTGAAGCAGGTTTTTTTGTTGACTTTCGCTGGAAAAGTCATCAATATGATATTAGAAAATACGTTTTGAAAGGAACCCGCACAACGGGATGAATAAGCGATGACAGATCATAAGAAAAATGCGATTTTAATTGTCAGCTTCGGAACAACCTATCCGAAGACGAGAGAAAAGAATATTTCTGCAATCCGGCGACTGGTCGGGAATGTGTATCCGGACTGGATGGTGGCGGAGGCTTTTTCCAGTGGGATTGTTCGTCGGGCGATGAAAGAGAAGGAACAGATTGATGTATTGAGTCCGGCAGAGGCGCTTGCACAGCTGAAGGAGCGGGGCTATACGCATGTGGCGGTACTCCCGACGCATATTATCAACGGAATTGAAAACCACAATTTAAAGCAGGCAGTTGAGGAGCATCGAAGCGATTTTGTGCAAATTGAAGTGGCGGATGCACTGCTTGAGAAGCCACAGGATTATGTTGATGTGGCGAATGCATTGTGGATATCGCTCAAGGATGAGGTTGGCGATGCACCGCTGGTGTTTATGGGACACGGAACCGAGCATATGGCAGACAGCAGCTACGCTATTATGGAAAATGCGTTGCGCGCGTGTGTGAATCATCCGATTTATATTGCCACGGTGGAAGGAAGGATCACGATCGAGGACGTGATCCGCCGGATGAACGAAGAGTTGGCGCGGGCAGAACAGAAACACGTGGTCGTGACGCCGTTTATGCTGGTTGCCGGCGATCATGCCAACAATGATATGGCGGGAGAAGAAGATTCTTTTTATAGCAAATTAAAAGAGGCCGGTTATGAGCCAGAGTGCATGATTCGGGGAATTGGAGAGTATCCTGCGGTGCGTGATGTGTATCTGGCACATCTTAGAGCGGTGATGGAATGATTTGAAGATGAAATTGCGCAACAGGCCGGAAGCCTGTATGGTATCGGTGTGGGGCCGGGAGAGCCGGAACTTATAACGATCAAGGCCATTCAGACAATTCGAAAATGCGATGTGATCGTGCTGCCGGCAGTGTCGAAAGAAGAATGCTACGCTTATCGGATCGTGCATGAGGTGTACCCGGAGATGGAAGAAAAACCGTTGATCTGTATGCCTTTTCCGATGATAAAGGATGCACAGAAACTGGAATTGGCACACGAGAGAAGCTATCAGGCAATCGAGGATTATCTGAAGCGGGGAAAGAAAGTCGGAATGCTGACGATCGGCGATCCGAGTGTGTATTCGACTTATATGTATATGCACCATCGAGCGTTGGAAGCGGGGCAGAAGGCAGTTATGATCAGTGGGGTTCCGTCTTTTTGCGCGGCGGCAGGCAGACTTGGCATTTCTCTCGGTGAGAAAAGTGAGGAGATTCATGTTATTCCGGCATCGTATGATGTGCGCAGAGCACTTGATTATGGTGGAACGTGTATCTATATGAAGTCCGGTAAACGTCTGGCGGAACTGCTGGAAGTATTACGGGAGCAACAGAATGAGGGGCGAAACATTCAGGTGTACGGAGTAACAAACTGTGGCATGGAAAGCGAGCGCGTGTATCAGGGACTTGATGAGTTGGAGTCAGCGGAGGGGTATCTGACAACTGTAATTACGAAGATGGAAATTTCAACCATTTCTTAACTGATTTGGACAAAAAAGAGGTGATACGTCATAATATGAGCCTGTTTAAAAAGAAACCAATTGTTAAAACATATGATAAAGCAAACCTGAAACCTGTCATTCGGGCAAGCATCTGCACCGGTGAGCAGGTCGCCGGTTTTTTGAATATTCATACCGGTAAGTTTGAGGATGTGATGCTGCTCAAAACGGAGATGGATCTGGAACAGTTTAAGTCTATATATGGAATTGACGGTGAAATAGAGAAGATCTATTAATGGGAAAAAGCGATATTACATCGCTTTTTCCTGAATGGAGCCATCTTTTGATCCGGTCATAGAGTAGGGATCAAGAACGGCATTTAACTCTTTTTCTTTCATCAGGTGATATTTTAAAACGAGAGTTTTGACGGGCACATTATTTGCAAGAGATTCTTTGGCAAGTTTGGCCGCTTTCTTGTAGCCGATGTACGGACACAGCGCAGTGGTAATGCCGACGCTCGCGTCAAGGAGTTCTTTGCAGCGCTCGCGGTTTGCGGTAATTCCAAGAATACAGTTGTCGACCAGTGTATCGACGGCATGGGTCAGAGTGGTGATCGAGTCAAACAGATTATAGAATATGACCGGTTCGAAAGCATTCAGTTCCATCTGACCGGCTTCGGCAGCCATGGTAATCGTGGTATCGTGCCCGATGATGTGAAATGCGACCTGGGAAACAACTTCAGGGATGACCGGATTGACTTTGCCGGGCATGATGGAAGAACCATTCTGCATTGCAGGAAGTGTGATCTCGCCGAAACCGGCCTTCGGGCCGCTGGCAAGGATACGCAGGTCGTTGCACATTTTGGAGAGATTGACGGCACATGCTTTCAGGCAGGAAGATACACGGACAAAGCCATCCAGATTTTCGGTTGCATCAAACAGATCATCTGCCTGTGTCAGCGGGTAACCGGTGATACGGGCGAGGGTTGGTACAATATTGGCAAGATAGAAGGAAGAGGTGTTGATCGCGGTTCCAATCGCAGTGGCTCCCATGTTGACGGTATACATTTCGGAACGGATTTTCATGAGACGGTCGCGATCGCGGGAAATCATGGTCGCATATGCGTGAAACGACTGTCCGAGACGCATCGGAACAGCATCTTCGAGCTGGGTGCGGCCGATTTTGATCACATCATCAAATTCATCGGCTTTCTGATAGAGGGCATTGGATAATCGGAGGAGACTTTTGTCCAGAGGTTTTAAGAGATCGAGGACGGTTAATTTACCGGCAGTTGGTATGACATCGTTGGTGGACTGGGCCATATTGACGTGATCATTTGGATGAATGATGGTGTAATCGCCTTTTTTTCCACAAAGCATTTCAATCGCACGGTTGGCAATGACTTCATTCATATTCATATTTGCGCTGGTTCCGGCGCCACCCTGAATTCCGTCTACGATAAATTCAGGGTCAAACATTCCACAGACAACCTCGTTGGCAGCGGATTCGATTGCATAAGAGATTTCGGGCTTTAATTTTCCTGCCTTACGGTTGGTGATGGCTGCTGCCCGTTTGATCCTTGCGAGATTCTTAATAAAAACGGGGTGAAGTTTCGCGCCGGTGATCGGGAAGTTTTCCCTGGCTCGTAAGGACTGAACACCGTAGTAGGCATTTTCGGGTATTTCCATTTCTCCGATGGAATCGGATTCTAAACGTGTATATTCTTTCATAACGTGTAACCTCCTTGTTTAGGATAAGCAATTGTTTTCTTGTTTTGCGATGGGACGAGAATAGCACTACCGGGGACAAAGGTAAATACCTTAAGCGATATTCCAAAAAGTATCGGATTATGAAGGGAGAAACCTAAATAAATTAGAAAATAATGGATGAAACATAATATAATAAGGCACTGGTCTTATGAAGATATTTGTGTTACAATTGATCTAAATAAATGATAAAGAGTAAGAGAAGGACAAAGATGTCGTAGACACGGAGTCCTTCTCTTTTTTGTTGTATAGGAGATCGCGTTAGAATGAGAAAACTTGATAAAATCGATTTGAAGATCCTACAGATTCTGCAAAAGAATGCACGAACACCTCTCAAGGAGATTGCGGCGCAGGTGTTCTTGTCATCGCCGTCGGTATCGGCGAGAATCGAAAAGCTGGAGCAGGAAGGGGTAGTAACCGGGTATACGGCAAAAGTGAATCCGTTGTATCTCAATTACCATATTAAAGCGTTTATCAATCTGGAAGTGGAACCGCTCCAAAAGCCGGTGTTTTATCCGTTTATCGAGGCGATTCCGAATGTGGTGGAGTGCAATTGTGTGACCGGCGATTACTCTATGCTCATTGAGACTTTGTTTGAAAGCACCGCGCAACTGGACCATTTTATTAATGAATTGCAGCAGTTTGGCCGGACAAAGACGCAGATTGTGTTCTCGACTTCGGTGGAGCAGAGGGCGGTTCCGGTTCGAGTGGAAGAAAATTAAAACTTTTTGAGCAGGTTAGGACAATATATCTATGTAAGGGCAAATCCCTTAAATCGATTTAAGAGAAAAGGAAAGAGGATGAACAAGCAGGAATTTGAGCAGTTTGTCATGAGGGACGGAAAAGATATTCTGCGATTCTGCAGGATGAATGCCGGTGATACGGAACGTGGAAATGAGCTGTATCAGGATACAATGCTAATGCTGCTGGAAAAGAGAAATCAATTAAATGCAGAGCAAAATGTAAAGAGTTATGCGTTGTATACCGCAATCCTATTGTGGAAAAACAAAAAGAAAAAATATGCAGTCCGCAACCGGATTCTTCCGATGAGTAGTTTGGAAGAACATGTGGAACAGGGAGAGCAGTTTCCGTCGGGCGAGGCGGAAAAATCGCCGGAGCAGCAGGTCTTAAATCAGGCAGAAATCGAGGAAATTCAAAGCGTAGTGGCGGCACTTCCGGAAAAGTACAAAGTGCCGGTCTATCTGAATTATTCTGCGGGAATGAAGATGCAGGAGATTGCTGAATGTCTGCATGTTCCACTTAGTACGGTAAAGACACGGATGCGGAAAGCAAAAGAAATATTAAAAGAACAATTGGAGGCCATCGGATATGACGGATAAAAAACTGGATCAAATCTTAAACCAGGCCCTTGCACCGGAAATTGCAGATACGGAGATTGTAGTGAAAAAGGCAAGGAGGAACTATCATATGAATAGAATCGTTAAAATCGGAGTTTCTGCGGTAGCATGCGCGGCACTTATCATTGTTGGAAATGCAACCGCAGGTCATTATATGACGCATACCAAATCGACCGAGCAAGGCGAAGTTAGCGTAGAGGAAAACCCGTTTGTCATCTGTGCACAGGCTGCGGAGCTGACCAGGGACAATCCGGTTTACATTAAGGAAGCGGTGAGTGACACATTTGGATTTATGTATGACGATCATGGGAAAAAAGCAGGATTTATTCTGGAGATGCCGCTTTCCGTAAAAGGTGACAAGATCAAGAGTGTAACGTACAGCATCAAGAATGGTTTTTTTGAGGTCGTTGACAAGGAAAAAGGTGATAGTACGATTATTGACTCCAGCGTGTATGAAGGCGCACCATCATCGTTTGTTACGGTCGAGGAAACCGAGAAAGGAAAGTCAATGACGCTTTATGCTGTCGGCGAAGCGACAGAAGAGGATCGTGAAGCGAGAGTAAACCAGAAGGTACTTTCTTCGTACACGGTTGCATACGATAAGCAGATAAGTGACAATACGGTGATTAATATCTGCGGGGATTCTGTTTTGACGGAGAAAGAGATAAAGGCGTTGTACCGAAGTGCGGATCCGCAGGAGACGGCTGATATGTATAATAAAATGTTTGGAGATACCGTGATCACATGTACGGTAACCTTTACCGACGGAAGCACACAGGAACAAGAGATCGGAATCGGCGGTGCAGTCCTGACATATGAGCAGATGGGGCAGTTGGCGGATCAGCCGGCTGAGAGTCCGGAGGATACTTCGCAGGAGCAGGCATTCCTGAAGCTGCAGCTGAAATAAAAAGTGAATAAGTGGTTGACTGATTCATACAGCAGTAAGAGGCATTGAAATCAAAAGTAAAAGCGTGTAAAATGGAGTCAAAAGAGGATGCTTGCTGCGGAGGGAATCTTATGGGCATAACAGGTGTAAATAACAATTTTCAGACATATGGATACACAGATCAATTCAATATGGGCAAACCGGGCGTTTCCGATGATATGCCAAATGGAATGAAGCCGAATGCGGACGCTGTCGATGGAAAAGATGGTGAAACCGGAAAAAACGATGCAACCGGCAAAGGAGCGGATTTCGTCGAAGAGAAGGATGGCAGAAAAAAGGAATGTCAGACCTGCAAGAACCGCAAATATATTGATGGCTCGGATGAGGCAAATGTATCGTTTAAGAATGCGGCGCACGTTTCACCGGAAGCAGCAGGGGCTGCGGTGCGCGCGCATGAGGGTCAGCATGTATCCAATGCATACAGTAAAGCATCTGAGAAGGATGGAAAGGTCATTTCTGCTTCCGTCCGGATCCACACGGCAATCTGTCCGGAGTGCGGCCGTTCGTATGTGTCCGGCGGCGTGACCGATACACAGATCAAGTATTATAATGAGAGTAACCCGTATCAGCAGGATCTGAAAGCAACGGACGGAATGAAAGCCAGAGGCGAGCGAGTGGACTTAGGCGTGTAGACGCATGACCGAATTGACAGGTATAGGAACAAAAAAGGACTACGAGTATGCAAGCAGAAAGAGAGTTAAGAGAACAATTAAGAGATATCGATCACAAGAGCTATCCGCTCTATAAATCACTGAAAGGGAGTTATCATTTCGCAAACTATATTTTGCATATCGATCACGTACAGGGAGATCCGTTTGCGGCACCATCGGATGTGCGCATCGTGGTAGATGCAAAAGCAGCGGGATTCCCTGAATTTGCACGGAAGGATCCTTTGACGAGAGAGGCGTTGGCGGATGTACTGTTACGTGAGTTTGAAAAGCAAATCCGTCAATTTACATTTAAAGCAAAAGGTTCGGGCAAAAGCGGTCTGATTTCCATATCACATCCGAGTCAGGAAGTGTTAAGACGTACGGCCTGTGAGGTTGGCACAAAAGAGATTACGGTACGTTTTTCCATTGGATTCCCGGCAAACGGCAGAACCATTAATGCAAAGGAACTGGATAAGATTTTGTTTGAGTATCTTCCGGTGTGCGTAGAGCGTGCGCTATATTATCAGAATCTGGATGCCAAAAGTGTCAGAGCTGCGATTGACTTAGCCGAGGATCAGCAGGCAATCCGCGAGCATTTAAGGGAGATGGGACTTGTGGCATTTGTTGCAAATGGCGCGATCCTGCCGCGAGAGAGCGGAATCTCGTCCCGCCCGATGAAAGGCGCGAAGGAATTTGTCTCGCCGAAGTCTTTGGAGGTCACCATGGAACTTCCGCATAAGGGAACCATCCGTGGCATGGGCATCCGCAAAGGAATTACGCTGATCGTCGGTGGCGGCTATCATGGTAAGTCCACGATTCTTACCGCTTTGGAACTCGGTGTGTACAACCATATCGCCGGCGACGGCAGAGAGTATGTGATCGCCGATGATACAGCGGTCAAGCTTCGTTCCGAGGATGGACGATTCATCAAGAATGTGGATATCTCCATGTTTATCAATGATCTTCCGAGTAAAACGGATACGCATGATTTCTCAACGAAAGATGCCAGCGGAAGCACGTCGCAGGCGGCGGGAATCGTGGAAAGTATCGAAGCCGGAAGTCATCTGTTTCTGCTGGATGAAGATACTTCGGCGACGAATTTTATGGTGCGTGATGCTTTTATGCAGCGTGTGGTTCGTATGGATCATGAACC
>URQG01000065.1 GCA_900549895.1 uncultured Lachnobacterium sp. | reverse complement strand
CGCGTAAGATCGTCGGCAGCGTCAGATGTGTATAAGAGACAGCATTTGGAACGTAAATGAGGGGGAAGAAAAAGTGGCAAAAAAAGTGATCAGTATTGAGGCCGGAATCCAATGGACCAAGGTCGCTTTGGTCGATTACCGCAAGAAAAATCCACCGGTACATGAGGCATTTGCCTTCCGTACGCCGGAGCATGCGGTGGAAGACGGATACATAAGAGATAAAGACAGTCTGGCGAGAGCGTTAAAAGAAGAACTTGTGCGCCGGCAGATTTTGGAAAAAGACGTTGTATTTACGTTGTCCTCTTCGAAGGTCGTTACCCGCGAAGTGGTGATTCCGTATGTTAAAGACAGCAAGATCAAGGGAATCATCGATGCGCAGAGCCGCGATTATTTTCCGATGGACATCAGTGGCTACACGATCAGTTACAGCAAGATGGATGTCGTTGAGGATGACGGGAAAAAACAGTTAAAGCTTCTTCTGGTCGCAATCCCGGATAATCTGCTGGGCAACTATGTGTCCTTTGCCCAACTGGCAGGACTGAAGGTGGAAACCTTTGATTATATCGGCAATGGCTGCATTCAGCTGATGTGTGACAGCTTCGTAGATAATGCGATGATCATCCAGCTGGAGGAGCAGGCGACCGTTATCAGCATTTTAGAGAACAAGAAACTTGCGTTCCAGCGTGTGACACCATACGGATACGGTGCAACCATTTCCGCCGTGGTGGATCATCCGATCCTTGGAATCGATGACGAGGAGAAGGCATTTGATTTCCTGCTGGAGCACAATGTCATCTTCAATAAGCCGTCGATGCCGGACAACGGAGATCCTGCGCAGCAGGCGATCAATCAGACACAGGCAGACGAGGCATATGAGGATCTGGCGGAATCGCTCCGGTATCATCTGCGCATTGCCAATACGGCATTGGACTATTATCAGAATCAGGTAAAAAAAGAGTTCATCGGAAACGTGTATCTGGTCGGCGACGGATCGCGTTTTGCGGGAATCCATAAGCTTTTTGCGCAGGAGTTACCGCTTCCGCTGCAGAAGATTGATTTCGCAAAGGTCATCGATCTGAGAAATCAGAATGGAGTAAATGACCAAAAGAAAGCCGGAAAGAAAAAGCATCAGGATTATACCGATCCGGTAATGGAAGAGAGCAGCAACCCAAGACAGCCGCGTGCAGCCACGCCGGTCGGATTCCTTTCGGTGATCGGTGCTGCTGTGCATCCGCTTGACGCGAAGCCGAAGGAGATGCAGGCGGCAGATTCCAAGAAAAATGATCTGCATACGGCGTATGTACTGCTGGCAGGATCGCTTTTGCTCAGTCTGCTTTTGATCCTTGGATCGAGCGTGCGTCAGCTGGTTGCGCATTCGCAGCATCGTGCCTTGGAAGATCAGCTGACAGCGCTCTCCTATGTGCAGGAGACGTACGATGAGAGCAACCGCGTGCAGCAGGAGGCACAGAAATATATCGATATCGATAACGCGTCTGTGACGAAGAATGAGCAGCTGCTTCCTCTGATCGAGCAGCTGGAGAATGAGCTGCCGAGTGCAATCAAGGTTACGAGCATGCAGACAGATGCGGATGTGATCACACTCAATATGACGGCGGATCGCAAGATTACCGTTGGTCAGATGCTTCTTAATTTCCAGAAGGTGACGCTGCTTAGGAATCCGTCCATTCCGTCGATGTCCGAACAGACCGACGAGGAGAGCGGAAGCAGCGAGTGGACTTATACAGTGAATGCATATTATGCAGATGTGCAGGAATCGGAGGAGCAGGCAGATGAATAAGATAAAAATTTCAGATTCGGATAAGCGGCTTTTGATCATATTCTTTGCAATCGTGATTCTGGCGTGCTCTTACTTTTTCATCTTCAATAAAGGAATGACGAAGGCGAGCGAACTTGAGGCACAGAACGAGCAGGATAGTGCCAAGGTGCAGCAGATGCAGATGATGGAGGCTGCGTTACCACAGGTTAAGGAGAATATCCAGAAAATGAAGCAGCAGAAAGAGGATGTTGTTGCGAAGTATCCGTCGGATATGACAACGGAGAAGGCGATCGAGTCGCTGCAGGATTATGAGGATCACAGCAGTGATTTCCATATCACGGATATTACGTTTGCGATGAGCATGCCGATGGGCGTAACAACAGATACGACGGCGGACAGTGCGACGGATAGCAGCGATGCAACAACAGATGCAACAGATAGCAGCACGGGCGATGCGACAACGGATGTAACAGATGGTAGCACAGACAATGCTGCAAGTGACACAACAGGCGGTACGACAGACGGCACTGAAGGAACTGCTTCTACCGAAGGAACTGCAGTGGTAGCAGGTTATTATGCATCGATCGGTATCCGTTATGAAGCAAGCTATACCGGATTAAAGGAAATGATCGCATACGTGAACGCGTTCAAGGATCGCACAACGATCACGCAGTTTACCGCGGCATATGATGATGCAACCGGAAAATTATCCGGTGAGATGACACTGAATATGTACTATATCACGAATACAGGTAAGGATTATGTTCCACCGGTATTTGAGTTTATGCCAAAAGGCGTCAATAACATCTTCGGTAAGACAATTGGAGAATAGAAAAGAAATTAGAATGATTTTATAAATGGAAAGGGGGCCTCACGATGGGAAAGAAACAGAATAATGCCGGTTTTTCTCTGCTTGAGGTCGTTCTTTCTATGGCAATCCTCGCCATCTTGTCCATTCCGCTGATGTCTTATTTTACGCAGTCGATGAAGTATAATGCGAAGATGGCGGACAAGCAGCACGCGTCGGTCCTGGCGCAGGAAGTGATGGAGGATCTTAAGAATCAGCCGAATCTGGTACAGAAAGTAAATGGAGGCGGTTATGAGTCGACCTATCTTACCGGACGTCACTATACGATCGCTGTTCCTTATACCCCGGCGGCTCCGGAAAGCGGACTGACCGGCGGAACGGTAGAATATTACGGCGCGGCGGATGCAATCAATGAAAAATATGATATCCGTGTGAAGATCGGAACCGATACAACGGAGAATGCTAGTCCGGTACCACAGATTGACGGAATTGACGGAAACACGGATGTGGTTGCTTTGGAAAACGGGCAGTTGCAGGATGCGTGCAGTTATTTTATGGCGCAGAATACGACCTATGCAAATGAGCATCCTGTTACCCCTTCGGATCAGAATACGATTTCGAATGCTATGCGAAGGAGAATCGCGATTACCGTGAAGAAGGAGTCGGTACAGGTGGCATGCTTTTACCGGTGCGAGGGAATCGATGGTGTGGATGCTACAGAAGAGTATTCGTGCAGTGATTACGCGATGGAAGATATTGAGAATGTGGAGAATATTTTCCTGATGTATGAAGTGAATCAGATGGGGGATGAGCTTGAAATCCGTTGCGAGGCTGGGGTCTCGGTTCCGAAGCTTGTGATCGTCTGCCAGAATATCGATGCGGTGGCAGATAAGTATAAACTGGTGATCAATCCGAAGGACGGATGTGGGATGCCGGAGGTGGCTTCCAATATCGGAATGCCGCCTTATGGAGATTCTGCAAGCGGCTCGATGGTGCGGACGCACAACGGAGGAAGAATCTGGAACGGTTCTTATATCATGAATAATGTGGAAGCACTGACAGAGAAGGTTTCCGGTGTGCGCAAGGTGAAAGTCGAGGTCAGTGTGTATCAAAAAAATAAAGGCAACGAAGCGGATCGGGATAACTACCGATACATTACGGTTGATTCAACGAAGGGGGAGTAGCGATGAGAAAGAATTCTTTACAGAAGGATGATCGCGGGGCTTCCCTGCTTGCAGTTCTGATACTGATGGTAGTGATCAGCGCGATTGCGGTCGTGATCACTAAGATTACAATCGTGAATATCCAGATGAAGGAAGTGGAGCGCGGTACGAAGAAGAATTTCTACAGTGCCGATGCGGTCATGGACGATCTGCGTACAGGCGCAAGGCAGAAGGCGGAAGCCGCTTTGGAGACGGCATATGTTGATGTGCTGCAGAATTATACGAATATTTCCCGTGACGGAAAGAACGCGCAGGATGAGTTCGCCAGAATCTATATGGATGGTCTGGAAGAATGCTTTAAGAATAAATCAGCAGCGATGATGGCTGCGAGGAGAGATACAATAAGTGGCGGCAATGTGGTCTATCGTGTTGCTTCTTATGATGTGGACGTGGTGAAAAATTGTATCCTGGATACGACGGAGCAGGCTTGTTTTGTTGCGGCTTCGGATCCGAAGTATGAGATCGATTATGGAGCTGCCACCTTCACGCTCAAGGGCATTCAGGTAATCTATAAAGATGCACAGGATTACGAGACGACGATTACGACGGATCTTGTGTTTACGACTCCACAGATGAATTTCGCGGGGCAGAAGGATGCGCATCCGTTTATGGGATATGCCTTAATTGCGGATGACAGTATTCAGATAAATACGCAAAATGTCACGGTTGATGGCAGTGCATATGCCGGTGCGGGCGGAATCCAGATGAAAACTGCCGGAAGTGGAGTTTTTAATGGAAAGACGATTCTGACGCGCGGCGATATTGTAGCTGCGAACAATTCGTGTCTTAC
The DNA here is from genome assembly GCA_900549895.1 of uncultured Lachnobacterium sp. Taxonomy (GTDB): domain Bacteria; phylum Bacillota; class Clostridia; order Lachnospirales; family Lachnospiraceae; genus Roseburia. Next base: position 4,366 of record URQG01000065.1, on the reverse strand, counting down.
GGTGGGCAATGGAAATTCATCGATCTGGGCAGAGAACATTATGACAACCGGAGACAGTGCAGCGACGCTTGCTTTAAACGGAAATATTTACGTGGCAGATGATCTTGCGCTCAATGCGAAGAACAGTCAGGTAACGCTGAAGGGAAACTACTTCGGATATAATTTCCAGAAAAACTATGGGGCAGGAGATACGATATCGAATGATGCAGATTTCAGCAGTGCGATCATGATCAACGGAAAAGACAGTTCGCTTGACCTACAGGGATTGCAGCAGTTACTTCTCGCGGGAAGAACCTTTATCTCGCGTGGAACGAAAGATGACAGAAATTCGGATATTCCTATGGGAGAATCGCTTGCGGTAAGAACGAATCAGCTGGCCTATTATGTTCCGGCCAGGTTTGTGTCTGTGGATTCGTTTGATTCAAGTAATGTGCAGTTCCTGACAACTTCGAATAACGTTGCGTATGACGGAATCGATGAGTATGCGAAGACGATCCATCTGACGAAGACACAACTGGAAGCCTGGCTGGATCAGGCACATCCGCTTGTTCCTTATTATTACACAAAGGGTGTCAATTATTATCTGAATTTTAAGTCCAATCAGGCTGCAAATGAATTTTATGCTGCCTATTATAATGCCAATCACGATAAAGCGGGACGGCTGGCAGGAACTTATGCGAGCGAGAATGCCTTGGTGATTGGTGCAGATAGCAAAATGATGATGACATTGAGTGGAAATCTCATGTATCGCACGCAAAAAGATGCGCTTTTTGAGGAGAAGGCAGTAACAATAGCGCCGGACAACTGGAAGGATGGCACCGGTGTGTATTGGGATTATTGCTCGCAGCTTGCAGTACAATATAAGTCACTGGAACTTAGTTTAAAGGACAGCGGACAGGGCGTTACAACGGATCAGGTGCGTTTTGTTACGACGGATGCAAGTGGATATGAGATCATTGATAAAACGGTGGATTCTTTATTTGATTCCATGATCGATCGTGGCGCTTTGCAGACGGAAGTGGGAAATCATACAGATTCCGGAATCTATTGCCCGGTCATGGATACCGAGAAGAATGCGTCGGTCTATCTGATTTCGGATCCGGGAAGTTATACACTTCCGACCACGATTACAAGAGGAATTGTGGTCGCAGCCGGAAATGTTGTAGTACAGGGAAATTTCGAGGGTCTGATCGTGGCGAAAGGACAGATCTCGTTTAGCAGTAATGCGACGGTGACATCCAATAAGTCACTTGTTACGAAATTGTTCGAGGAAGATCAAAGCAGAAAGAAGCCTCTGTTTTCGCATATTTTCAAAGAGTGTGCTGCGACTGCAGGATCGAGTATTTCCGGGCAGCTGGATTTGGATTCCTATATCAGTTATGACGGCTGGAAGAAGAACTAAGAGGTGCAACAATGACTATGCAAAAGTTACACAGACAAAGACTGCGGGATCAAGGAATCACGCTGGTAGAGATCATCATTGTAATCGCAATCGTAGGAATTTTGGCAAGTACAGCGGTCATGATGATCGGACATCTGCATTATGCAGATACGCAGAAGGTGGTCAAGACGCTGGATTCTTCCCTGAGCCAGCTTCAGGTGAAGACCATGAGCAAAAGCGGGAATCAGTATCTGTATATTTATCGTTTGACGAATGGATATTATGTGAAGATTTTACCGGACAATCTATCGGCTTTTGACGGGACATTGCTTGACGGTGATGGAACGAAACTGTCCAATACGACGATTAAGATCTGCCAGAACGGAACGGAACTGGCGGAGAATTCTTTTATGAAGATTGCCTACACGAAGCAGGCAACGTTTGATACGACGAATACAACCGTGCAGACGATATTGATTGATGGTGTGCCAAAGTACAGTATTCAGCTGGTGTATGATACCGGAAAGCATTTCGTGGTTACGGAATCGTAAGTGGATGCAGGTTGGAGAAAGATAAAAAAAGCGGCTATGCATTTATGTGCAGAAAGCGCATTTTACAGACAATGGAAAGGAGCGGCTCCGTGCGAAGAGATCAAAATGGAATTACGTTTATTGAACTGATCATCGCGATCGCAATCTCTGCGATCATTATGGCAGCCGCAACCATGTTCTTAGGTGCGGCACATAAAAATTATAACAATGCATCCGCACAGATTGATCTGCAGTCCGAATCGCAGATTCTGATGGAGCAGCTTGGCATGTGGGTGATGGAAGGCAACCGTGTGGAGGCGCTTGATGCATCGGCTTCCGGCGCGAAAGGCATTGTGATCTATCAGATTCCAAGAACGCCGTCCGTTGAGAATCCGGATGGAGCTGCGGCACCGGATCCGGTTACGAAGCGTGTGATCTGGCTTTCCGCAAGCGGAAAGAAGCTTTATACTAAGACGTCAACTGTGACGGATCTGACTGCGGATACGACCGTGATTACCGCAGCAACCGACGAGGTGCAGCAGAATCTGCTCGGTGAGTATGTAACGGATTTTACCGGAAGCGTCGATGAAGATTCAAAGGCATCGGTTACCATCTCACTGAAGATGGAGTATTTAAAGCAAAGTTACGAGATTAAGAATGTGTTTAAGGTTCGAAATATCATTCGCTAACGTTTATTGACAGCAGTTATAAGTTCATTTTCCAAAGGTTAACCCAGGAAAGAAAGGGGCGCTCATGATGAGAGACGTCAGGAGAACAGGTCAAAGATTTCATAAAGGAAAAGGCATGGCAAAAAGAATCGCATCCGCAGTCTGTGTGCTGGGGGTGGTTGCTGTATGCTTCGGGATCGTTGGTTATCGGAACAATCTGAAGGCGGACGAGCCGTATCCGGTTGTGACAAGAGGCGTGATCGATCATATTGAGCAGATTCCGGAGACGAAGCGGAAGATGTATGAGGAATCATATGAGAATGAATATGGTTCAAACAGTGAGGACGAGAGTGAACAAACGGATGACACAAAGACATCTACACTTGGAACCAGGGAGAATCCGTTTTTTATTCTAGAGGTTGTGCCATATGAGGAGTATGGCATGTTTGGGTATCATATTGGTGGATGCGAACCTGTTGATGTAAAAAAGATGCAGGGTACTGCAGATATGAGTACGATTAAAACGATGAATACCTGTAAAGTAGAACGCATATCTAAGACATATTTTTTTGAGGATGCGGAAGAATTAGAGAATAGCTATACATTTGATAAAGAATTAATTAAAGACACCTCTCATCAGACATTCTATGGTTACTATGAACTGGTTGAAGATGGAAAAGGGTATTTTCGACAGAATTCAGACGGTGAAATCGAGAAAATGAATGGTGGCAATATCATCTGGCACACCATTTATGATTATGAGAGAGAACAGGATTATTCTAAGCAAAAGTTCCAAGAAAAAGATGAACAAAAGGATATTCTTACAACGGTAGGAGGACGTATTTACACCACGCGAGAGAGTTCAGAGGAAGATCCGGTATATTCTGTTGAAGGATACTATTATTATAAAAATAATGAAGATTTTTTAAAGCAGTCGTTACAATTGACGGATGAGGAGGCAGCAAATTATTCCGTGATCATTAAAACGATTACACCAAAGGATTTGAATGCAAATCCGGATTGGGCGAAATATGCGGATCTGTATGTTGTAACGCCGACCTGTTCCTACGCTTCTGCAATCAAATTTTGGAAAGAATATAACTGGTATCATCATAGTTCGCCAGAAACTTCGTATGACGAAAATTATGATACTTTCGAAAATCGTAATGGAAAGACGGATCATGATATTACGTGGAATGTAGCCAAGACCATGTATAACAAGGTTACTGCGGATAAAAATTATGCTGCAATTATGATGACTGCAAAATCATACCAGATGACAAACTGGAAGAAAGTTACGCTGCATATATTTGACTGGAATTTAAAGCATTCGGGTGATACTTTTGATTATAATGCATCGAATAACAATATGTACAAGCTTACCATTATGCTTCTTTCTATGAATCCGAATACGCTGAAAAATCTTTATTTTGATAAGGCTAATCCACTTATTACCGATGATGGAAAATTTTTATTGCAATCAGGCGAGGCTCAAGATTACTGGAACTTGTATACTTTACTTCCAACAAATGCAAAAGCGACGGATCCGGAGGTTAATTCTAACTGGTATGGGTATTGGAATTCTATGGACAGATGGAAAGAGTACCAGATAGCAGGAAATATTGAGGCGAATCGTCGGTATATTAATGGCCGTATGTTTGTTGGTGGTGATGGTGGAGATATATTACAAACGTATTTGAATTCAAACCTTAATTTGAAGGAGGATAATCAGCAGAATCTGTCTCTTATACACATCTCCGAGCCCACGAGACGCGTAGTAATCTCGT
>URQG01000064.1 GCA_900549895.1 uncultured Lachnobacterium sp. | reverse complement strand
TACGAGATTACTACGCGTCTCGTGGGCTCGGAGATGTGTATAAGAGACAGGCGATCAAGATGGGAATCAAAGAATTTGGATTCTCCGATCATATCCCGTGTCCGTTTCGTGACGGATACATATCACATATCCGCATGACTATGGATGAGGCACCGGAATATGTGAAAACCATTCGTGCTTTGGCTGATGAATATCAAAATGATATTCGCATTTATGTAGGTTTTGAAGCTGAATACATTCGGGAATTTTACAAAGAACAGATGAATATGGTACAAGCGCTCGGAGTTGATTATCTGATCATGGGGCAGCACTTTCTGCTGAGTGAGGAGAAGGGACCGTACATGGGCACTCCTACGGAGGATGAGAGTCGTATTCGCGATTATGTGGACTGCGTGATCGAGGGTATGGATACCGGAAGTTACCGGTATCTGGCACATCCGGATCTGATGAATTATCAGGGGCTTGAGTCGGTGTACGACTGGGAGATGACCAGATTGTGTAAGGCGATGAAGGAACGGAATATTCCGCTTTTTGGACTGGAGTCGCAGGAACCGATCAAAAATTTTGACTTTATCGGTATCACACTTCAGTATGAAATGTGCTATACCAATATCTTGCAGATTCTTGATCTGGCACAGATTCCACTCCGCGCCAAAGACCGATCGGATGAAGATCCGATCGTATTGGGAGGCGGACCATGCACATATAACCCGGAGCCGATTGCCGATTTCTTTGACTGCTTTTATATCGGAGAGGGGGAGACACAGTACGATACTTTCTTAAATCTGTACAAGAAGATGAAAGAAGAAGGAAACTATACCAGACAGTCGTTCCTTCACGAGGCAGCAAAAATTGAGGGTATCTATGTGCCGCAACTGTATGAAGTGGATTACAAAGAGGATGGAACCATTGCCTCTTTCACGCCGGCCTGTGAGGATATTCCGACAACGATAAAGAAACAGGTCGATATGGATCTGACCGGTTCGGTTTATCCGGAAAAGCCGGTGGTTCCGTTTATAAAGGCGACACAGGATCGAGTCGTACTTGAGATCCAGCGAGGCTGTATCCGCGGATGTCGTTTCTGTCAGGCCGGTATGATCTACCGCCCGAACCGTGAAAAGGATGTCGAGCGTCTAAAAGAACTTGCTCGCTCCATGATCGCTGCGACCGGACATGAGGAGATTTCTTTAAGTTCCTTAAGTTCCTCCGATTATTCGCAGCTGGAAGAATTGATCACTTTTCTGATCGATGAGTGCGGCAAAAAGAAGATCAATATCTCTCTGCCATCACTTCGTATTGATGCTTTTTCCCTTGATATCATGCAGAAAGTACAGGATATCAAGAAGAGCAGCTTAACGTTTGCGCCGGAAGCCGGCTCGCAGAGACTACGTAATGTTATTAACAAAGGACTTACGATCGACAATATTCTGGATGGCTCAAAGCAGGCGTTTGAGGGCGGCTGGAACAAGGTAAAGCTTTACTTTATGCTTGGACTGCCGACAGAGACGGAAGAAGATATGCGTGCGATTCCGGAACTTGCCAATGAGATCGCTGCTTTATATTATGATACGGTCCCGAAGGAGAAGCGTAATGGCAAATGCCAGATCACGATCAGTACCTCTTTTTTTGTGCCGAAACCTTTTACACCGTTCCAATGGGCAACGATGCTTGATCCGGGCGATTATCTCGGCCGCGCAAAGATCGTCAATGACCACGTAAAGGAACAGCTTAATCATAAAAGTATTCGTTATAACTGGCATGAAGCGGATGTCACAGTACTTGAAGGGGTACTCGCACGAGGGGATCGTAAACTCTCCGATGCGATTGAATATGTATATACTCATGGCGGTCTTTTTGACGCCTGGTCGGATTTCTTCAACTATGATCTGTGGCTTGAGGCATTTGCTGCCTGCGATATTGATATTGATTTTTATACGAAGCGTGTGCGAAGCGATGATGAGATCTTTCCGTGGGATTTTATTGATGTCGGCGTAACGCGCGAATTCCTGTTGCGCGAGTGGAAGACGGCTTTGACAGAGACTGTTACGCCAAACTGCCGCATGCGTTGTTCGGGATGCGGTGCAAGACAGTACGGAGGAGGTGTCTGCTTTGAAGATAAGAATTAAATTCCGTAAATGGGGTGTGATGAAATTTATCGGACATCTTGATATGATGCGCTATTTCCAGAAAGCAGTCCGCCGTGCCAATATCGACATCCGTTATTCGGAAGGATATTCGCCACATCAGATCATGTCATTTGCGGCCCCGCTTGGTGTCGGAATCACAAGTGACGGTGAATATTTTGATATTGAAGTAGATTCCTCACTTTCTTCCAAGGAGAGTGTGGCGGCACTCAATGCGACTATGGTAGACGGTGTGGAAGTTGTCTCTTATGTGAAGCTGCCGGATCGTGCCAAGACGGCCATGTCCATTGTAGCGGCAGCGGATTACCGCCTGACTTATAAAGAAGGTTATGAAATTCCTTATACTACCACAGAGTGGCAGAAAGTGATCGACCGTGAATTTACGCAGGCCGAGAGTTTTAACATCATAAAAAAGACGAAGAAGAGTGAGCGGGAAGTGGACTTAAAGCCGCTTGTATATGAGCTTCGTGTTGAAGAACATGACGGGGCACCGACATTCTTCCTTAAAGTAACAACCGGAAGTGTCGACAATATCAAGCCGGAACTTGTGCTGGCATCGTTATATGAGCGATGCGGACTTACTTACAATGAGAACGCGATCCAGATCCATCGCTGCGAGGTTTATGCCCGTAACGAGCAGGAACAGTTGATTCCGCTGGATGCGATGGGAGAGGAAATCAGTTAATGATGAATCGTCTGGTTATTACTGCATTTGAGCATAATCGAAAAGAATATACTGCCTATCTTATGATGGATGAACAGCGTGAGCTTGTTGATGTGCAGATGTTTGAACCGGAGGATCAGATGCTTCTCGACCATATTTATGTCGGCTTTGTTGAGAGGATCGTTCCGAATATTCAGGCAGCGTTTGTTCGTATCGCAAACGGACAAAAATGTTATCTGCCGCTGAATGATCTGCAGGCACCGGTTTACGCCAAAAAGCAATCTGATACAAAGCGCCTTTGTGAAGGCGATGAAATCCTTGTGCAGGTGACAAGAGACGCTGTTAAGACAAAAGACCCTGTTGTCAGTACCAAACTGACACTTCACGGACATTACTGTTTTCTTACAACGGCAAATACAACACTCGGCGCATCAAAAAAAATCAATGATGCGCGTGCAAAGGAGCTCCTTTCTATTGCAAAAGAGTGTTGTGCAGGACATGAAGAGGAAGGTTACGGTCTTGTTTTTCGTACAAATGCCGCTTCGGTCGATGAAAAGCAGCTTCGTGAAGATATTACCGAGGTACAGGAGGTCTATAAGAAACTGAAGCAGACCGGGGTCCATGAGACCGCCGGATCGTTGCTTTACCGTAATGTTCCGGGGTATCTTGCGCGTTTGAAAACACAGGATTTCTCAAGGATTGATCGCATCGACACAGATTGTCCGGCATTGTATGAAGAGATTGCCGGATATCTGCCGCAGCTTCGCGAGAACGGGCTTTTAAAGCTTTATAAAGACGACACTGTCAGTTTATCCACCCTGTATCACATTCGCGGTAATATGGAGGAATTATTAAGTGCAAAGGTATGGCTTGCCTCCGGTGCGAATATTATCATCGAATCGCTTGAAACGATGACGGTGATTGATGTCAACAGTGGCAAGAATCAGTCTCGAAAAGAAGATACATTTTTGGCAATCAATCTTGAAGCTGCAAGAGAAATTGCAAGGCAACTCAGATTACGCAATATTTCCGGCATGATCATCGTGGATTTTATCAATTTAAAGTCACAGGAACAAAAGGATCAATTGATTGCCTGTATCAAACAAGAGTTAAAAAAAGATACCGTTCCTGCCAATTTTATTGATATTACAAAGCTTGGTCTGGTAGAACTGACACGTAAGAAAGTGTATAAATCATTACGGGAAATTTTACAATAAAATTGGACAAAAGTATTGACGATAAGAAACGAGTATGCTAATATACTCTAGTATGCCGCACAGTGAGGTAGAAGTTTTGCTTTTTTAATAGGAAAACACCGTAACTGGCGAGTAATGATAAATAGGAGGTGCCATATGTACGCAATTATAGCAACAGGTGGTAAACAGTACAAAGTATCCGAAGGCGATATCATTACCATTGAAAAGCTTGGAGTTGAGGCTGGTGAGAAGGTTACTTTTGATCAGGTATTAGCAGTTTCTGGCGACGAGATGAAGGTTGGAAATCCAACGGTAGCCGGAGCAACTGTTGAAGCTTCTGTCGTTAAAGAGGGCAGAGGTAAGAAAGTAATCGTTTACAAGTACAAGAGAAAAACCGGTTATCATAAGAAGAACGGTCACAGACAGGCGTTCACCCAGGTTAAGATTGAAAAGATTAATGGATAATCGATAGGAATTGTTATATGATTACTATAACGATTTATCAGAATCATGAGGATGTGACGGGTTTTCGTTGCATCGGTCATTCGGGATATGCAGAGAGTGGAAGTGATATTATATGTGCAGGGGTTTCAGCTCTTGTGATCAATACGATCAATTCTATTGATGCACTTACAACTTCTTCGTTTCATTTGGATACGGAAGAGGAATCCGGATTGATTGATTTTACATTTGAAGAGGTGGCTGATCATGATGCGCAGCTTCTCGTAGAATCCATGATTCTGGGCTTACAAGGAATACAAAATGACTATGGGAATGAGTTTATCATTCTTGATTTCAAGGAGGTGTAAGACATGTTAAATATGAACCTTCAGTTTTTCGCTCATAAAAAGGGAGTTGGTTCTACAAAGAACGGCCGTGATTCCGAGTCCAAGAGATTAGGAGCTAAGAGAGCAGACGGACAGTTCGTAAAGGCTGGAAACATTCTTTACAGACAGCGTGGTACCAAGATTCGTCCAGGTGTGAACGTAGGTATCGGCGGAGATGATACATTATTCGCATTAGTAGATGGTGTATTAAGATTCGAGAGAGTTGGAAAAGACAAGAAGCAGGCTTCTGTATATCCAGTAGATAACCAGTAGTAAAAACCCCCGACTGATTTTAGCCGGGGGATTTTTGTAATCATGGCGAGGAAGAACATTTATGTTTGCAGATCGTGCAAAAATTATTATTAAATCAGGTCGAGGTGGAGATGGACATGTTTCCTTCCGCCGCGAAAAATATGTTCCGGACGGTGGTCCGGATGGCGGAGACGGCGGAAAGGGCGGAGACGTTATTTTCCTCGTGGATGAGGGACTTAATACGCTTACCGATTATCGTCACCGTCGCAAATTTGCCGCAGAACCTGGACAGGAAGGCGGTAAAAAGAACTGTCACGGTAAGAATGGTGCGGATCTGATCTTGAAGGTCCCGGAAGGAACGGTCATTAAGGATGCGGAGTCTGGGAAAGTCATTGCGGATATGTCCGGTGAAAATCGTCGCCAGGTTGTTTTAAAAGGCGGTCGTGGCGGACTTGGTAACCAGCATTTTGCGACTTCTACCATGCAGGCACCGAAATATGCACAGCCGGGACAGGATGCAATTGAAATTGAAGTTATGCTTGAACTGAAAGTGATCGCAGATGTCGGACTGGTAGGTTTTCCGAATGTCGGTAAATCTACATTCCTTTCGCGTGTAACAAACGCACAACCTAAGATTGCCAACTACCATTTCACTACCTTACAGCCGAATCTCGGAGTAGTGGATATGGAGGATGGCAACGGATTTGTGATTGCGGACATCCCAGGACTGATCGAAGGTGCGTCGGATGGGGTCGGACTTGGTCACGAGTTCCTGCGACACATCGAACGTACTAAGGTGATCATTCATATTGTTGATGCGGCAGGAACCGAAGGTCGTGATCCGATTGCGGACATTAAGGCGATTGATAAGGAACTGGAAGCATATAATCCCGAACTGCTCAAAAAGCCTCAGGTAATTGCCGCAAACAAGATCGATGCGATCTACGGAGATGAAAATGAAATTATCACAAGCCTTCGCAACGAGTTCGAGAAAGACGGTATCAAAGTCTATCCGATTTCTGCGGTAAGCGGACAGGGAGTGCGTGAACTTTTATTCTATGTGCGTGAACTTTTGGCTAAGTGTCCGAAAGAAACGGTTGTATATGAGCAGGAATTTGATCCGGCACTGCATTTCTTCAAGGATGAGCCATATACGATTGAACGTGCGGATGATGGCGCTTTCGTTGTCGAAGGACCAAAGATTGAGAAGATGCTCGGTTATACAAATCTTGATTCGGAAAAAGGCTATCTGTTCTTCCAGAAGTTCCTGAAAGAACAAGGTATTCTCAAAGAACTTGAAGAGATGGGCATCGAGGACGGCGATACCGTTCGCATGTACTATAATGAATTTGACTATTACAAGTAGGAGGACCATACTATGAACAGCAAGCAGCGTGCTTATCTTGGAAGCCTTGCAAGCTCCATTGATCCGATCTTTCAGATTGGAAAAGCATCTCTGACGCCGGAAATTATCGAGGCGCTTGATGCAGCAATAGAAAAAAGAGAGCTGATCAAAGTATCGGTTCTTAAGAATTGTATTGATGATCCAAAGGAGATTGCCAACGTGATCGCAGAACGAACACACAGTACGGTTGTAAAAGTTATCGGTAAGAAGATGATTTTTTATCGCCCGGCAAAGAAGAATCCGAAGATCAAATTACCGGAATAATAGTATGAAGATTGGAATTTTAGGAGGATCGTTTGACCCGATCCATAACGGACATGTTCATATGGCTTTGGCGGCATGTAAGGAATTTGCTTTAGATCAGGTATGGCTGATCCCGGCAGGACATTCGCCGAATAAGGAAGAGAAAGCAATGACAGACGCGGAACATAGGTATCGTATGTGTGAGATTGCAGCGCATGCGGATGCTCGTCTTAAGGTTTCACGAGTTGAAATTGATTCTGATGAACGAAGTTTCACATATCGGACACTCCAGAAATTAAATGAAGAGTATTCTGAGGATCGTTTTTACTTTATTATGGGAGGCGATTCATTGGATTATTTTGATCGCTGGGTCTACCCTGAGATTATAACTAAACTTTGTACAATTCTTGTAATGCCACGTAAACCGTACAACAGTACTGCACTCATGGACAAGATACAAGAGTTAAATGAACTTTATTCTGCCGATATCCGGCCGATCAAGTGTAATGAATACCCGGTTTCCTCTACGGAGATCCGAAAAAATCTGCTTGATCAAACGCCCGTGGAAGAAGACTTTCCGGACGGCGTGCTTGCGTATATCCGCGAGCATCATTTGTACACGAAATAAGATCTTGTACGGAGCTGATTATGGAACAAAATGAAATACGCAAAAAGCTAAAGAAAACACTGGATAAAGACCGTTATGAACACACGAAAGGTGTCATGTATACTGCGGGGTGTCTGGCTATGGCCAATCACTATCCGATTGAGAAAGCGATGCTGGCTGGACTTTTACATGATTGCGCCAAGTGTCTTCCAACGTCTGAAAAAATCCGGCTTTGTGAAGAACATCATATTCGGATGACACAGATTGAGCTGGATAATCCTGGATTACTTCACGCCAAGGCGGGTATGGCTTTAGCAGAAGAACAGTATGGAGTTACCGATACGGATATTCTCCATGCAATTAAGGTGCACACAACCGGTGAGCCGGACATGAGTATCCTTGACAAAATTATTTACATTGCTGATTATATTGAACCTCAACGCAAAGAAGCGCCGCACCTCGAGGAGATTCGTGAGATAGCATTTCATGATCTTGATCAGGGTGTTGCGGAAATACTCTACGACACACTTCATTATCTTAATAACCGCAAAGGTTCCATTGATCCGGCAACACAATTAACTTATGAGTTTTATAAGCAATTTGGGAAGGAGCAACCATGGAAACATTAGACATTGTAAAGGCAGCGGTTGCAGCGCTGGAAGATAAGAAAGCAGAAGACGTTACAGTGATTGATATTACCGGTGTGTCTTCTATTGCTGATTATTTTATTATTGCAAACGGAAGTAATCAAAACCAGCTGACCGCGATGCAGGATGCAGTTGATGAAGCATTATATAAAGCCGGTCTGCATGCAAAACAGATCGAAGGCAATAATCAGTCAACCTGGATTTTGATGGATTATCAGGATATTATTGTTCATTTATTCTCAAAAGAGGATCGTTTATTCTATGATCTCGAGAGAATCTGGAGAGACGGAAAAATTGTAGAACTGTAATGCTTTATTCTAAAAACAGCCTCGAATTGCTTCGAGGCTGTTTTTTTTATTTGAAAAGGGGACTTACGGGAATAAACGAAATACACCGAATACCTTGCCAAGGATCTTGCAATCCGGAACAATAATCGGATCCATAGAATCGTTTTCCGGTTGAAGGCGGATATGATCGTCTTCTTTATAAAATGTCTTTACGGTTGCAGAATCATCAACCAATGCAACAATCATTTCTCCGTTATGTGCAGTATCACATTTTTCAACCAGGATATTATCTCCGTCAAATATACCTGCATTGATCATACTTTCTCCCTGAACGCGAAGCATAAAAGACTCGGCATTTGGCATAAATTCTGCCGGAATTGGGAAATAAGAGTCGATATTTTCGACGGCCAGAATCGGCTGACCTGCTGCAACACGACCAATCATAGGAACATTCACGACTTCCCGTCTTGTCAAATTAAAGTTGTCGTCTACAATTTCAATTGCACGAGGCTTTGTCGGATCACGACGAATATATCCATTTTTTTCAAGAGTCTCAAGATGAGAGTGCACAGAAGAGGTTGACTTTAACTTGACCGCTTCACATATATCGCGAACCGTCGGCGGATATCCTTTATTTAGAATCTCTGACTTAATATATTCCAATATTTCTCTTTGTTTATCTGTAATTTTACCGTATGCCATAAAATTGTCCTCCCCAAATGGTTCAAATCTAATATCCACATCCTTATCTTATTTGGCGAATATTTCTCCTG
>URQG01000063.1 GCA_900549895.1 uncultured Lachnobacterium sp. | reverse complement strand
CTGCAAGGACTCAAAACCGGGGGCTCCGGTATTTAACCGTATTGTTTCGCTTAAGAGTTCATTTAAGCTTCCGGCAAATCCGGCATAACATTTAAAATGAGGGGATAAAAATGAATTTACTAGAAGGACTTGAAAAATTCGGATTGGATCAGATGGACACCGAACATATCTTTGAAGATGAAAAAAAAGAAGAGGTGCCGGCAAAGCCACAGGCGACCGTTAAGGAAGAGGTCCATTCCGAGAAGGAATTCCTGTTGGAAAAATCGATTCGATGTCCTGTATGCGATACGGTATTTAAGACGAAAATGGTGAAGACCGGCCGTGTGAAGCGACTTGAACCGGATTTTGACCTGCGTCCGAGATTCCAGTATATTGATACGAACAAATATGATGTATCATCCTGCCCGAAGTGCGGATATACAGCGATGAACCGTTACTTTTCACATCTGTCATCCGGTCAGATCAAGATGATCGATGAAGGTGTGAGACGTAAGTTCAAGCGGACAAATCTGGTTGAACCGGAAGAATACTCCTATGATGAAGCAATTGATCGATATAAGCTTGCATTATATAACACAATTGTCAAGAAAGGTAAAACAAGCGAGAAAGCATTCGAGTGTCTTAAAATTTCCTGGCTGTATCGAGGAAAAAACGAGGAACTTATGGCTTCTTCCGATAAGGATGCAAAAGCGATCAAAGAGAGTCAGAAGGAAGAACAGGTTTATTATGCACAGGCATATGACGGGTTCCTGAAAGCAATCGCTTCCGAGGCGTTCCCGATGTGCGGAATGGAGGAGAGCACGATCAACCTGCTCGTGGCAAGTATGGCATTCAAATTGCAGAAGTATGATATTGCATCGCGGTTTGTTTCGCTTGTGCTGACTTCCCACGCTGCTGGACGCTCGGCAAAGGAACGTGCGATGGATCTGAAAGAGGATATTATTAAGCAGTTGCATAACGTATAATATCAGGAGGAAGTATGGCCGGTAAATTTTATGCAGTCCGTAAAGGAAAGGTCCCGGGAATCTATTCTTCCTGGGATGCATGCAAACGGATGGTAGATGGATATCCGGGTGCAATCTATAAGAGTTTTAAGAGCCGTCAGGATGCGGAAAAATTCGTTGCGGGAGGCAGCGGTATATTGACCGAAAAGCCACAGACCGATGTTGTACCGGTTACGGATTATGCGTTCGTGGATGGCTCTTTTAATATTGCAACATCCGTCTACGGTTTTGGTGGATTCCTTGTTGCAGGCAAAGAACGTTATGTTCTTCAGGGGTCGGGTGAAGATGAGGACATGGCTTCCATGCGCAATGTCGCAGGAGAAATCCTTGGCAGTATGGCAGCGATGGAGAAAGCACTTGCACTGGGCTTACGAGAGATTACGATTTACTACGATTATCTCGGTATCGAGATGTGGGCGACCGGAGGCTGGAAACGCAATAAGACAGGTACGATTGCTTATTATGATTATGTACAGTCGATCAGGGATCGGTTATCGATTCATTTTGTGAAAGTCAAAGGACATTCCGGAGTGGAGGGAAACGAAGAGGCGGACCGCCTTGCCAAAGAGGCGGTCGGCATTAATGAACCAATGAAGGGATAGGTGACAAAGTGAGTGTATTTAACGTAGAACTGAAAAAAGTCGTTGATGACAGCTATGATATTGAGATCGGTTACAATCTGATGGATAAACTGGTGGAGGATATAGAGGCCGGGCTTTTCGGAACACTTCATAAGTTTGCGGTTATTACGGATACCAATGTGCGGGATCCATATGCAAAGCCAATCTGTGAAAAGTTGATCGCTGCCGGATATAAGGTGGATCTGTTTGTGTTCCCGGCAGGAGAAAAAAGCAAGACCAGATTGACGAAAGAACGCATTGAGGATGCGATGCTTGAGAAAGGATATCGAAGGGATTGCGCAATCATTGCCGTGGGCGGCGGTGTTGTGACAGATCTGGCGGGGTTTGTTGCAGGAACCTATGGACGTGGAGTACCTTTCGTTAATTATGCAACAACACTTCTTGCGGCAGCGGATGCATCGGTCGGTGGTAAGACAGCGGTGGATACCCCGCTTGCAACAAATCTGATCGGTCTGTTCAATCAGCCACAGAAAGTGTATATCGATATTGAAGCGTGGAAGACTCTTCCGGAGCGTCAGGTAGCGAGCGGAATGTCGGAGACGATCAAGCATGCGTGTCTTGCAAGTTATGATATGTTTGCGTTTATCGAGGAGAATCTCGATGATATTTTAAGTTTTAAAAAGTTTGCGTGTGAATATATTGCGGAAAATAATTGCAAAATTAAGTATCATGTTGTAATGAAGGATGAGCGGGAGAGCGGATTGCGCGAGGTATTAAATCTCGGACATACCGTCGGACGTGCAATCGAGACGGTCAGTGAATACCGTTTGCTGCATGGCGAAGCCCTTGCAATCGGTATGGCGGCAGAGGTATTGCTTTCCGCAAGACTGGGATATATGTCGGACGAGGAAGCGGAGCGTGTGATCGCATTGTATGACCGTGTAGGACTTCCGACAAGGATTCCGGAGTACATCGATCGAGAAGCATTGGTAAAGAAACTGTACACGGACAAAAAAGTGCGTGACGGGAAGCTTCGGTTTGTATTGCAGAAAGGAATCGGAGATGTTGTTGAATTTGCTCCGGGTGTTTTTGCAAAACCGATCGAGGAGAGCCTGGCCAGAGAAATTATTATGGAACTTTAGAAAAGAATGAAAAAGGAAGTTGCCGATGGGCAGCTTCCTTTTTGGTATACAAGGCTTTGGATTATACGATCACGATTTTCTGTGTGAATTCATTCGGCATGGTCTGACCGAGACGAATCGAACGGATGCTGCGGTACAGATCGGCTGCAGCGGTATCACTTGCAAGAAGATCGTTCGCCTTATCGGAAAGAATATGGGAGGCATCCGCCATCTTGGTAACAAGAGGGAGGGAGGCTTCTTTTTTGACTGCAGTTAAAAGCGGTGCGGCTTCGCGGCGGAAACCGAGAACACGAAGGTATGCAGAGTCCGGCGCGTAGGTTAGATAATCTTCCTGTCTGATGCCAAGAAGAATATGCATGAGTACACGACATACGCGGGTGTAGGTTACCTCACGTGTTTTGAGAAGAGATGCAAAGTCCGTAAACGAAATAAATTGATCCAGTTTATGGACAATCTTATTGGAAAGTTCCGTGCTACAGTCCGCAAATTGTGTATAACCGGTTTCGCGATATGACCACAGGCGCGCATAGAGTGCTGCGGAAAAATCGTCGGTGTCGATCAGTTCGCCCTGTGCAGCCGCCTGAGTCAGCTGATTGTATACATAAGATGGAACCTGTGCACGAAGTGGGGCACGGGTGTCCTCATGGGGCGAAGCAAGAAGCAGATTTCGGATGGCGGTGGCAGAAGAATATGTGTTATGAATCGTTGCGTCATGATAGCCGCCCCCGATGCGCCGAATGCCGTATCCGTGAATCGGATTCGGATGGGATGCATTCCACTGTGCAATGGATTTCTCGTATTCAATCGCGAGAATGTTGTTCGGTGCATTCAGAAATGCAAGAATTGTTTCTGCATCATAATCAGAAAGTAATTTACTGAGTGCCTGCGCACGCGCGGCCGGGTAGGAGAGCCCCTGCTTCTGAAGAGAGAGGAGCTCTTGGGTGTAAGAGACGGAATCGGCACGATGCGCATTGTTCCGGCCCAAGGAAAGATCAGAATTTTTGCCGGAACAGAAGTTATCGTCCGTGAGTATCCGGACAATCTGCTTCATAAGCGATGAATTCGGCTGCTCGGTTCCGTAACAGATCGTATCGATAACACCGGTAGATGCAAGAAGTGTGACACCGGCATCCGCAAATCGTTCTGCGGATGCTGTGGACCACAGACTCGGAAGCTCGAGTACAAGGTCAGCGCCGCAGGTTAATGCCATCTTTGTTCGTGTGTATTTATCGATAATTGCCGGAACACCGCGCTCTAGAAAGTTGCCGCTCATAATCACGACAATGTGGTCGGCACCGGTCGTACTGCGAACCTGATCGATCTGGTATTGGTGTCCGTTGTGGAACGGATTATATTCGGTGATAATTCCTGCAACTTTCATGAGATGCTCCTTCTTGCATTAAGATTAGTACATATGATATCACAGATTTTGCGCCTTTTCCACTTGTACGAATCTGTAAATATGTTTATAATAAGAACAAACTGTTGTGTAAAATCACAAATTAAACTGACAAGGGAGAATGCAAATGAACGTATTAGTTATCAATTGTGGAAGCTCTTCCCTTAAGTACCAGCTGATCAACTCTGATTCAGAGGAAGTACTTGCCAAGGGCTTATGTGAGAGAATCGGTATCGACGGAAGACTCGTATACCAGAAGGAAGGTATGGACAAGGAGATTACGGAAGCTCCGATGCCAACACATAAAGAAGCCATTCAGATGGTTCTCGATGCACTGCACAATCCTAAGAGTGGTGCAGTCAAAGACTTAAGCGAAATCGATGCAGTAGGACATCGTGTTGTACATGGCGGAGAAAAATTCGCTGCATCTGTTGTCTTAAACGAAGAAGTGCTTGCCAAGGTAGAGGAGTGTAACGATCTTGCTCCACTTCATAACCCGGCAAACCTGATCGGTATTCGTGCATGCCAGGAACTGATGCCGAATGTACCGATGGTTGGCGTATTTGATACTGCATTCCATCAGACAATGCCTCGTAAGGCATACTTATACGGACTTCCATATGAGTATTATGAGAAGTATAAAGTGAGAAGATACGGTTTTCATGGAACAAGCCACAGTTTTGTATCAAAAAGATGTGCAGAGTTCCTTAACATGGATCTTAAGAATTCCAAGATCATTGTTGCACACTTAGGAAACGGTGCATCTATTTCTGCTGTATTAAACGGAGCTTGTGTAGATACCTCTATGGGTCTTACTCCACTTGAGGGACTTGTAATGGGAACCCGTTCGGGAGACATTGATCCAGCAATTATGGAGTATATCGCCAAGAAAGAAAACCTTGATATCGATGGAGTTATGAACGTGCTCAATAAGAAGTCCGGTGTGGAAGGATTATCCGGTGTGTCCAGTGATTTCCGTGATCTCGAGGCAGCTTACAATGAAGGAAATCCACGCGCGATCGATGCATGTGAGGTATTTGCTTACCGCGTAGCAAAATATATCGGAGCTTATGTGGCAGCTATGAATGGAGTTGATGCGATCGCATTTACAGCCGGAATCGGTGAGAATACATCATTCATCCGTGAGAAGATTTTAGCATACCTTGGATATCTTGGAATTACGATCGACACGGAAAAGAATAATGTGCGCGGAGTTGAAGAAATAATCTCTACTCCGGATTCAAAAGTTACGGTATGTGTTATCCCGACAAACGAGGAACTTGCAATCTGTCGAGAAACCGTTGCATTAGTAAAATAACAATATGTTGGTGTGGTGCGTGAACATTAGGCACAAGCCTGAATGTTTGCTGTCAAGGGAAAATACTTGCAAATACTTGTAAAATTTTGTTGACAAATAGTGGCACCATATGTATAATTGTTTAGGTGTGAATAGGAGATTACTGTGAATATTGATATTTCAATGATTGCAAAATCCATAAATAAGGAAATGACGCAGACAGCGGATATTACGTTGAATGAGTTTTCTTCTAAATTGGGAAATTTTCCTATTAGCCGTAAGGCACCGGTTGAACTTCATATTCAAAACCAGGAGAATGCAGCAGTGCTGATCCAGGGGAGCGTGGATGTTGAGGTGATGATTCCGTGTGCAAGATGTCTGGAAGAAGTTCCGACATCGATCCGTTTTGACATTGACAAGAAGCTTCGCATTGAAGAAGACGGACTTGTGGATGACGAGATGGAACAACCGGATTACTTGATTGGGTTTGAACTGGATGTAGATAAACTTGTCTACGCCGAGATTTTGGTGAACTGGCCAATGAGAGTTCTGTGCAAGGACGATTGCAAAGGAATTTGTAAAGTCTGCGGGATGAACTTGAATAAGGGAGCCTGCAGTTGCCAGAGAACAGAACTTGATCCAAGAATGGCAGCAATCCAAGATATATTTAACAAGTTTAAGGAGGTGTAAACAAATGTCAATTTGTCCAAAGAATAAATCTTCTAAGGGAAGAAGAGATAAGAGAAGAGCAAACTGGAAGATGTCTGCTCCAACCTTAGTTAAATGCAGCAAGTGCGGCGAATTAATGATGCCTCACAGAGTATGCAAGAACTGCGGATCATACAACAAAAAAGAGATCATTCCACAGGACTAATTAAGGGTACTGAGTGAAACGAAGGGACCAAGCGTAATGCTTGGTCCCTTTTGGCGTATGACAATCGATTTGACGTAGAAAAAAATCCCGGGGTCGAAAGACCTCGGGATGGTGATGTTTCAGACTAGGCGTTATTGGAATCCTGATGGATTGATTCCACTAATGACTGCATCTTATCTGCGATAGAGGCAAGAATCTCTGTGTTGGCGGATTCGGCTTCCATTGTTTCGTTCGCATGGGCTGTTAACTCCTCAGAAACTGCGGAGATTGTCTGTACAGAATCCGAAATTACCTGATTGGAGTCGTGCAGATCTGTTGTATTCTGTGCGAGGGCACGGATGCTTTCCTGGATGGAAAGAGAATTCTGCTGGATCGTAGAGAGGCTTTCGGCAGTGTTCTGTACGCTCTCTTTTTCCTCCGTGATACCTTCAATCATCTGTTGGATGACATCAACTACTTCACGGATGGCGAGCGTTACGTTACCAATCAGCTCAGTAATATGTATGGTGGCGTCTTTGGTTCGGTCCGCCATACCGGTAATCTCGCTTGCGACGACGGCAAATCCGCGACCGGCGTCTCCGGCACGGGCTGCTTCGATACTTGCGTTTAATGCAAGCAGGCTTGTCTGTGAGGTGATATCATCAATCAGCTCTACGATGGTATTCATTTCTTCCATATAATGATTGAGTGTCTCCAGTTTACCTGCAGCCTGTTCGCTGTTGGAAACGGAGTTGCCAACGAGATCGACCAAAGCGTTCATTGCTTCATTTCCGGCTTCCACCACGGCTATTGTCTGCTGCATGTTAGTACTGATCTCCTGGGATGCGGCATCGACAAGGTCGACTTTTTCCTGAATCGCCTGTGTCTGTGTCGTCTGCTCCTGTACCGCGTTTGCAGTCTCGCTTGCACCGGAAGATACTTCGACCATGGCTGTCTGTGTCTGCTTTGCGGAAGCACTCAGTTTATCGATAGCAGTGTAGATACTGCTGATTTCCTTGTTGACATGTGCGGAGAGTTCTGACATCTCATGAACCAGCTGTTCGGCACGCTCCTTGGAATCGTTGATACGCTTCAGGCGTGAATCGAGGTTGCGGTTCAGAGTACGTGTCGTGTAGAAAGAATCTGCCGCAAACATAGTGATGGCAATGATCTGCACGATTCCGGTATCGATATTCGTATAAGTGTAACGTCCGGTCTTGCTTCCGATAATGACCATTATGATCAGTTCGATCAGTATTCCGAGATTGCTCAAAATACAGTAGCGGACGTCTCCGAATACGGATATCACAAGAATCATCGGCAGCACAAACAGGAATATCTGATGGTTTTGCGATAAAAATAAAGTATAGGTAAAAAAGATGGCATAACCGATTGCTACGGAATGTTTTACAAGCTTTGTATCCGGGTCTTTGTGCAGCGCAGCATATTCGATAATGATCGGCACATAACCCAGAAACAGTGCCAAAGCAAAAAGTCCCCATGACCGAAGACCGTAAGAACATTGGATCCCCCATAAAACCATAAGGATCGTGACGGAACTAGTGTGGGTGATCGTTGCCAAGCGGTTGTTGCGTTGAAGAGTGGTAACTCTCTTCCTGTTATTAGTACTCATTTGTATTCCCCCTGATGAGTTATATTCATATGCCAGCCGGTATGCGGATATGCCGTATGGAATATGTGAAAAATTACAAGAGTATTGTATCTCATCTAACAGAAAAAGGCAAATATTTACAAGAAAAGTCGGAATATTTCGGATTTATCTTTCATATTAAAAAAACAAAAAGATGAAATGGGGATACTTCATTAATTTATCGTTGATTTATGGAAAAAGTTATAGTATATTCTCTAATAGATGCATAAGGAGGAACAAACCATGCAGACTATTACAAAGGTAGCTCTCGATGCAATGGGCGGTGATAATGCGCCGGTTGAGATTGTTAAGGGAGCTGTTGATGCTGTCTTGTCAAGAGATGATATCAAAGTATTTCTCGTGGGGCAGGAAGATGCCGTGCGGGATGAATTGAATAAATACGAATATCCGAAGGAACAGATTGAAATTGTTGATGCTCCGGAAATTATCGAGATGGCAGAACCACCGGTGCAGGCGATTCGCAAAAAGAAGCAGTCGTCGATGGTGATTGGAATGAATATGGTAAAACAGAAAGAGGCGGATGCCTTTGTTTCTGCCGGAAGTTCCGGTGCGGTACTTGTCGGAGGACAGACGATCGTTGGTCGTATCAAGGGAATCAAAAGACCTCCTCTTGCACCAATGATTCCGACGGAGACCGGTGTATCGCTCTTGATTGATTGCGGTGCGAATGTGGATGCGCGATCGGAGCACTTACTCCAGTTTGCCAAGATGGGATCCATTTATATGGAGAATGTTGTTGGTGTGGCAAATCCGCGTGTGGCAATTGTCAATATCGGTGCGGAAGAAGAAAAGGGAAATGCATTGGTCAAGGAGACATTTCCTTTACTTCGAGACTGCGAGGATATTAATTTCGTCGGAAGTATTGAAGCCCGGGAGATTCCTCGAGGTGGAGCGGATGTTATCGTCTGTGAAGCGTTTGTGGGTAATGTAATCCTGAAATTGTATGAAGGCCTCAGTTCGACACTGATCGGCGTCATTAAGCGTGGACTTACGAGCACGGTTAAGAGTAAGATCGGAGCTGCACTTGCATTGCCGGCTTTAAAAAAGACTTTGAAGGCATTTGATGCAAGCGAATATGGTGGAGCACCACTGCTTGGACTTAACGGTCTTGTTGTCAAGACTCATGGAAGTTCAAAGGCAAGAGAAATTACCAATTCCATTTTCCAGTGTGTGACATTCCGTCAGGCT
>URQG01000062.1 GCA_900549895.1 uncultured Lachnobacterium sp. | reverse complement strand
CGAGATTACTACGCGTCTCGTGGGCTCGGAGATGTGTATAAGAGACAGGAATCTGTGTGAAAAGTATAAACTTCCGCGTATGATCTTCGTTACGGACATGGATATTGATAATGCAAGTTATCGTCAGGTGGTGGAGGACCTGCAGGAATTGTACGGAAAGAAGATTGCGCCGTTCCACCTGCCAATTCGGGAGAACACACAGTTTGTCGGATATGTCAATGTGGTACAACAGAAGGCAAAGAGGTGGAATGACAAGGGAGGCGTTGACAAGTTTGAGGTTCCGGATTATTCGATGGAAAATCTGGAAATCTGCAGAGAGGCACTTCTCGAAGCGGTAGCAGAGACGAGTGAAGAATTTATGGATCGCTATTTTAACGGAGATGAATTTTCGGAAGACGAGATTCGTCAGGCACTTCGCGTTCATGTTATTGATGGCACGATCGTTCCGGTTCTTATGGGATCCAATACACTGGCACGCGGAATGTATACCCTGATGGCGGATATCGTAAAGTATTTCCCGAGTCCGGAAAAAAGAGAATGTGCCGGAATCAATACGAAAACAAATGAAGTTTATCAGGCGGATTATGATTTTGCCAAACCGAAGAGTGCGTATATTTTTAAGACAATTGTAGACCCTTATATCGGAAAGTATTCTCTGATCAAGGTGAATTCCGGTGTGTTAAAGACAGACGATCTGTTGTATAATTATCACAGAGATTGTGATGAAAAGATAGGCAGATTGTATGTCCTGCGAGGTAATAAAGCGGAGGAGGTCAGCGAACTGCATGCTGGGGATATCGGAGCGCTTGCCAAACTTGCGAAGTCTCTGACAACGGATACGCTTTCTACAAGAAACAATCCGGTTGCGTATTTGCGTACCAACATTTCAAAGCCTTATGTATCGATGCGTTATAAAGCAAAAAACAAGGGAGACGAGGATAAGATTTCCCAGGCATTACAGAAACTTCTTGCCGAGGATCTGACGCTTCGTAATATCAATGATGCAGAAAATCATCAGACGATTCTCTATGGTATGGGAGATCAGCATCTTGAAATTGTTGCAAGTATGCTGCTTGAAAAGTACAAAGTTGCGATCGAACTGATGCGCCCGAAGGTTGCGTTCCGTGAGACAATCCGAAAGAAATCAGACGTAGAATACAAATATAAGAAACAGTCCGGCGGACATGGACAGTATGGTCACGTTAAGATGACATTTGAACCATCCGGGGATCTGGATCGTCCGTATGTATTTGAACAATGCGTTGTCGGTGGTGCTGTACCGAAGAATTTCTTCCCGGCAGTTGAAAAAGGTATTGCTGAGGCTGTCAAGTCGGGACCGCTTGCCGCATATCCGGTTATCGGTGTGAAGGCAACGTTGTACGATGGATCCTATCATCCGGTTGATTCATCGGAGATGGCATTTAAAGTTGCCGCTGCGCAGGCTTTCAAGAAAGGTTTCATGGAGGCTTCTCCGGTGCTGCTGGAGCCGATCGCAACGCTGACCGTTATTGTTCCGGAAGAATATACCGGAGATATCATGGGAGACCTCAATAAACGAAGAGGCCGCGTTATGAATATGAATGCAGAGAACGGATATCAGGAGATTACCGCTGATATTCCTTATTTGGAGCTGTATGGATATAACACACAGCTGCGCTCGATCACGAGCGGAAGCGGTACATTTTCTTATGAATTTGCAAGGTATGAGCAGGCACCGGAAGATGTTGCTGCAAAACAGATTGAAGAGAGGGCTAGTAAGCTTGTTAACATGGAAGAATAATGTAAGGTTTCTTATTACATTATCAGTATTGCTTTTTAACTTCATGATGATATCCCATGTGGATGCTAAGGAACTCGAAGGGGACATTTTGTCCTCTTCGGGTTCTTCTTATGAAACAAAGCAAGAGGCAGGAATGGTAAATGTATGCTTTTTTACATTAGGCGGTGTGCAAAACGAACGCAATCATACGGAATATAAAGTCGGATCGGGAGAGATTACATTGTATGCGCCGTACCGGTATGGATATCGTTTTGCTGGATGGTACACGGACCGTGCAATGCATAAGAGAGTAACACATTTGTCTGCAACGGAAAAGGCAGATTACATCTTGTATGCCAAATGGACATTAAAGATTGATAATCGTGCAAATGTGCAGAATTATGATTATCATTCCAAGGAACACAATAAGGAGAAAAAGACCCGGCTTTTAAAAGATCTTGACTATTCATTCTATGATGAAATTGATATACCGGGTATGCCGACAACACGTGAGAATGATTTCATCAATCAATATATTTTCAGCGAATCCCAGGCCCCACAGGGAATCTGCCTGACGGATGATTTTGTGCTGATCACTTCCTATTCGACTGAGGATGACTGTATGGGAGAATTGATGGTGATGGACCGTGAGACCGGAGAATATATGATTACCCTGGGAATGGACGAGAACAGCCACCTTGGAGGTATTGCCTATGATGGGGACAATGTATGGGTATGTAACTCACACGATGGTACAATAGAGCGTATCTCTTATGACTTTATTCAGCAGATGGCATATCAAAATAAAGGAGAAGTAGTTGATGCAAGAGATGTGGTTGATGAATATCCGGTCAAGAATACACCGTCCTGTATCACATATTATGGTGGACGGTTGTGGATCGCAACACATACACTTTTTGTGAATTCTAAAATATATGCCTACTATTTGGACCATTCAAGTGATAAGCTGATTGCTTTAAGCGGTTATAAGATTCCGTCTAAGGTCCAGGGCGTTGCGTTTGATTCATCCGGTGGGGTACATTTAAGCTCGTCTTACGGGCGAAATAAATCGTCGTATCTGTACAATTATACGTCGATCACCTCACTTGCCACGAGTCCGAATCATCCGGCACTCAAGGTTGAGATGCCGCCTTGTTCCGAGGAAATAGATATTTATAATGATACGATCTATGTTATGTTTGAATCAGCCGGGGAAAAATATCTGGAAGGCACAGACGGGAAAGGCACAAGCCTTTCCCCGATAGACAAAATTTTGATGATACCGATCGATCAACTGGATTAGTTACTTTATTGCAAAAAGTGCCATCAGCTTTTGGACACGCTTTCGTTCCGCTTCCGGGAGATCTTTGGACAACAGTTCGCAGATCAGCTGGACTTCCGGTTTTGTAAAATCGAGGTTTTGCGCTTTCGCCTGTTTCATGTTTGCTAAAAGATACGGCATGATATCCTTGGTGTTTGTCGGCTTGCTCTGGCCGGCAAACGATAGAAGAAACTGCATTTTCTCCGGACTCATATTGGCAAATGCCGGATTTTGAAAGATGGATGAATCCATATCTGATCCTCCTATAGATGATTCAGCATATCATAGTTATCCATGACACAAAACAGATTCATAAGAGTGTCGATTGTTTCCTGTTCCTTTGGGGTACAGTATTGCCGGATGGCACCAAGGATCGCGCTGCGTCTGTCGGTGCTTTCACCGACAGAACATGCCGCCAGTGAATGATCCGGTTTGGAAAACGCATTGTATGCGTTGCGAAGCTCCATATACTGGATCAGCATAGCTGCGGGACGCTGGGAACGCACATCTAAAAAAGGAACTACGGATTTTAAGATCTGTACGTTACGGGTCTGAATGACATCATCATAAGTAACGTTCGTTGTATCTTCCATATGCCAAATTTCAAATTCTTTTTTATTATCTTACGAGAAGCTGCTTGGACGTATGCATATATTAAAGCAAAAAGATTATGGGCAGATTGATCGTTGATGGGAAAAGTGTATACGAAGTGGATGAAGAATGTTTAAAAAAGCGTAAGATTCCTCAGGAGTGCAAAGTGGAAGAAGCGCTTCGCAAGCAGAGGGAGCAGGGGCATACGCATCCGCATAACATAAAGTAAAATGATGTGAGCGGCGTGATACATGAGACGGGTAAAGCAATTGGTACACGCACACAATGTCTATCGTAAAGGGTTTACGGGAAAAGGTGTGTGTGCAGTCATTTTGGATACGGGAGCGTATCTGCATAAAGATTTGCGAAAACAGATCAGAGGTTTTAAAGATTTTACTACCGACAAAAGGGAATGTTATGATGACAATGGACACGGAACCCATGTAGCAGGCATATTCTGTGCAAACGGAAGTCTGCAGGGGGTGGCACCGGGAGCACGAGTGATCGTATTAAAGGTGCTGGACAGAAACGGAAACGGAAATACAAAGAGAGTGCTTGAGGCACTGGACTGGGTGGAAAAAAATAAGGCTATCTATCAGATCCGGATCTTAAATTTCTCGGTTGGATTCCTTCCGGGGGCGGATGACGAAGATCAGAAGCTGATTCTTGATAAACTGGAACGGTTATGGGATGACAATGTGGTGGTAGTGGCTGCTGCCGGTAACAATGGTCCGAGAGAAGGAACTGTTACAGTTCCGGGTATTTCACGTAAGATCATTACGGTCGGTGCAAGTGATGACACCGGTCAGGGACGAAATATGCCACATGGTTACAGTGGAAGAGGACCAACCGGATGCTGTATCGTAAAACCGGAGATCACTGCACCCGGAACCAATATTTTAAGTTTGGACCATCGGGGAAATTACTATGTGAAGAAAAGCGGTACATCTATGGCAACTCCGGTCGTATGCGGCGCATTGGCGCTGGCTTTGCAAAAGAAACCGTCTTTGCGTCCGGAAGAGTTAAAACTGAATTTGTATCTATCGGCAAGACGACAGGAGAAAAGTGCTGCGGCGTGGGGAATTCTTGATGTTGATAATCTGATTGATTTGATATAAAATAATCCAATCGGAGGAAAAAGGTATGAAGCGATTTGCCAGTAAACTTTTTAGTAAACTAACGATAGGTGCGACAATCATTATATTACAGTTCGGCTGGTTTGTGTATCTGGTCTATAGTGCCAAGCGTTCCAGTTCGGCTGCAAATATGGCTCTTGAGGTGGTTGCGGTAGCGCTCGCCTTATATATCGCCAATAAAGATATACGCACATCTTACAAGATGTCGTGGATCTTTCTTGTTTTGTTTTTACCAATGTTCGGAATACCGGCGTATTTTCTCTTCGGACATTCGGAACTGACCAAGAGGACCAGACGCAAGATGGAAGCGGTGGCAGATAAAGTCGCGGAATATCGTGTGGAAGACCGCAAGACAATAGAAGCATTGCAACAAGACGATTTCTATGCGTTTCAACAGTCTTATTATATATCCTCCAAGGCAGGATATCCGATTTACAAAGAAGAGAACAGTGACTATTATTCCAGCGGAGAAAAGGTATATCCACAGCTGCTTGCGGATTTGGAGAGTGCGGAGCATTTTATTTTCCTGGAATATTTTATTATTGAGCAGGGGAAGATGTTTGATCCGATTGTGGATATTCTGGAGCGTAAGGCAAAAGAGGGAGTTCAGGTCCGACTGATCTATGATGATGTAGGTTGTATTCAGACACTTCCGCCAAAGTTTTATCAGGTTTTACAGGCAAAGGGAATCCATTGTGCCTGCTTTAATCCGTTCCGCCCGGTTTTGTCGATTATTATGAATAATCGTGACCACCGTAAGATAACGGTAATAGACGGAAAGATTGCTTATACGGGCGGATTTAATCTCGCGGATGAATATATCAATGAGAAGACTAAGTTCGGATATTGGAAGGATGCCGGAATTCGGCTGACCGGAGCTTGTGTATGGAACTTTACCAGCATGTTTCTGGAAATGTGGGATTATATCACAAAGTCGCGGGATGATTACGCTTTTTATCGCAAAGCATCCATTCCTGAATTGGGTAAAAGCGTTGAACAGTCCATTGAAATGGAAATCGAAAAAGAACCACAGATTTTTGGACCAGGGTATGTACAGCCGTACTGTGATTCTCCGTTGGATCATGAGGATGTCGGAGAGAATGTGTATCTGAATCTGATCGAACATGCAAAACATTACGTTTATATTTTTACACCGTATCTGATCATTGGATCGGAGATGGCAACGGCACTTGTGAATGCTGCCAAATGCGGTGTGGATGTACGCATTGTTGTTCCGGGAGTGCCGGATAAGAAACTGGTCTATCTGCTGACACAGGCTAATTTCGCACATTTGATCAAGGGCGGTGTTAAGATCTACAAATATGAGCCCGGATTTATTCATTCAAAATGTTTTGTTGTGGATGATGTCTATGCGGCAGTCGGTTCGATCAATCTGGACTACCGAAGTCTGTATCTGCATTTTGAATGTGGTACTTTTATGTATCGCACGAAGGCTGTCATGCAGGTAAAAGAAGATGCGCTCGCAACAATTAATGAAAGTCTTCTGGTTACATTATCCGAATGTCAGAGCAAGAAGCTGATCGTTCGTATGTTCATGGGAGCACTCAAACTTTTTGCCCCTCTTCTGTAGTGTGAAAGAGAATGTGTGTTCTAAATATGGTATGAATTATATATCAAAATACTAAATATTGTAATTTGCTCTTGAAATTTGCACAATATCAAGTTAGAATAGGTTGTGTTGAGGAAAGGGTAAATGATGGATCTGACCGTAAAATTACAGGTGTTTGAGGGGCCTTTGGACCTGCTTTTGCATCTTTTGGAAAAGAATAAAGTGAATATTTACGATATTCCGATTGTTGAAATTACAGCACAATATATGGAATATATTGCGGAGATGAAGCGACAGGATCTGGATGTGCTCAGTGAGTTCCTTGTGATGGCAGCAACGTTGATCGATATTAAGTCGAGAATGCTTCTCCCGTCCGACCCGGACAGTGAAGAGGAACAGGAAGATCCGCGTGCGGAACTTGTTCAGCAGTTGCTTGAATATAAGATGTACAAGTGTATGGCATATGAGCTTAAGGATCGTCAGATGGATGCGCAGCGTGTGATGTTTAAGGAACCGACTATTCCGGATGAGGTGCTTGCATACGAAGAACCACTTGATATTGAAGAATTGGTATCGGATGTGACGCTTGCCAAGCTTAATGATATCTTCAAGAACATCATGAAGAAACAGAAGGATAAGATCGATCCGCTTCGTTCGAAGTTTGGTAAAATTGAGAAAGAAGAAGTTTCTCTGGAAGACAAGATGGCATATCTTGAAGAGTATGCAACGACACATGCACATTTCAGTTTCCGCGGACTTTTGGAAGCACAGTCAAGCAAGGTAGAAATCATTGTGACATTTCTTGCGATCTTAGAACTGATGAAGATGGGCAAGATCTTCATCTCACAGGAACATATCTTTGATGATATTAAGATTGATTCCAAGATCGCGGCATAACAACGGTTGAGGAATATATGGAAGAAAAAAATTATAAAGCGATCATAGAGGCGATCCTTTTTACGATGGGTGAGTCCGTAGAACTCGAGAAGATCGCGGATGCAATAGAGTTAGATAAGAAGACGACAAAGAAGCTGATCAATGAGATGATGCAGGAGTGGAACGATGAGGGCCGAGGGGTTGCAATCATGGAACTTGATGGGGCTTATCAGATGTGTACGAGAACAGAGATGTATGAATACCTGATCCGTATTGCGAAGCAGCCGAAGCGCAGAGTGCTTACGGATGTTCTTCTTGAGACACTTTCCATTATTGCCTATAAGCAGCCGGTGACCAAGATGGAGATCGAGAAGATCAGAGGTGTGTCGTCTGACCATGCTGTCAGCAAGCTGGTAGAATATAATCTTGTGTGTGAGCTGGGAAGACTCGATGCACCGGGCAGACCGCTTTTGTTTGGAACAACGGAGGAATTCTTAAGAAGTTTCGGGGTGCATTCGGTTGATGAACTTCCAGTACTCAGTCCGGTTCAGCTGGAAGAGTTCAAACAGGAAGCGGAAGAAGAAATGAATGTTCAGTTGGATATTTAAAATAAGATAATCATATACATTATGAGAAGATAATGTATATGGTTATTTTTTTATGAAGAAAAAGGCATTAAAGATGATAATCTGGTTAATGATTACGCTTCAGTCATTAACCATGAATGTGACAGGTACCTATGCGGACGAAAAAAAGGAGCTGCCGCCGAGCCGGTTGTATTCAAAATCCTGTGCAATGACAGACGGAGAAAGTGACAGGGTTTTGTACGGAAAAGAGGAAACACTTCCTCTTGCGAATGCCAGTACGACCAAGATCATGACCTGTATCCTTGCACTTGAAGAATGTGCAACGGATGAAGTTGTCACAGTAAGTGCCAATGCTGCGGGACAGCCCAAGGTGCATCTTGGGATGAAAGAGGGGGAACAGTTTTATCTGGGAGACCTTCTTTACGGCCTGATGCTCGAGTCGTTTAATGACTGCGCCTATGCAATTGCGGAACATGTGGATGGTTCCGTGGAAGCCTTTGCGTCCCGTATGAATGAAAAAGCAAAAGAACTTGGCTGCCTTGATACGCATTTCGTTACGCCAAACGGCCTGGATGATAAGGATGAGGGCGGAGAACATCACACAACAGCGGCAGATCTGTGCAGGATCATGAGTTATTGTACGTGGAAATCCCCACAATGTGAGACTTTTGTTTCGCTTACAGCAACAAGAAGCCATACGTTTACGGATCTGGAAGGACAAAATTTTTCCGTGTCAAACAAGAATGCATTTCTTGATATGATGGACTGTGCGGTTACTGGAAAGACTGGTTTTACCGGAAAAGCGGGATATTGTTATGTCGCAGCTGCGGAAGAGGGGGGACGAAAGTATTGCATTGCGTTATTGGCATGCGGATGGCCGAACAATAAAAAATACCGCTGGTCAGATGCCAAAACGCTTTTTCAATATGGATTGGATCATTATCATTTGTATGAGGGGGCAAAATCGGCTTTGGAGATGCCGCCGATGGAAATCGGAAGTGCATACCGCAATGCCAGACTTTCCGAATGGGGGAAACGTGTGAAAGTTCCTCTGTATGTCGATGATCATGGTGCACAAATGACGTTCCTGAAAGCGGATTGGGATGAGGCAGAGATGATTCGTTCTTTTTCCAAAATTGTAAAGGCTCCGGTAGAGAAAGGAGATAAACTGGGAACGGTCTCTTATTGTGTGGGAGGCCAGGAGATGTATACGTATGATATCTGTGCGGGCGAGAGCGTGCTGCGCTGGAATTTTGCCGCTTTTTTGCGTGCACTATGGACAGACTGTCTCTTATACACATCTGACGCTGC
>URQG01000061.1 GCA_900549895.1 uncultured Lachnobacterium sp. | reverse complement strand
GTCCTCATACGGACAAAACCACGCATTTTGGAGAGGGTAACGCATATGAAATTTGTCAAAACAGATCATCTTAAGGCAGGAATGCGCCTTGCAAAACCAATCTATAATAAGAATGGTGTACTTTTGTATGACCGTGGCTCAGCACTGACCGAACCCGGGATCGTCAGTGCCCGTAACTTTGGTCTGGTCGGAATCTACATTCTTGAGCCTGCAGAGCCTCTGCCTCCGCTTTCCCGCGAAGATCTGGAATTTGAACAGTTGCAGACCGTCTACATCTTCCAGCTGCGTGAATGTCTTGAGCTCATCAGCAAGCGCAAGAAGATTGAACCTCTTCCGAAGCTTCTTAATAATATTCTGGAGCATTACGGGACACTCGACCATCGTGTAAACTTCAACCAGAATCTCCGGAGCAGTGAAGACTTTATGTACAAGCATGCGATCAGTACTGCCATCCTTGTCTCCATGATTTCTTCCCGCATGCATTACGATTTCCGTCAGCAGATTACACTTGCGTCCGCAGCATTATTGCATGATATCGGATATAGCCATGTACCGAAAAATATTCTCGATAAAGGAACGGATATGTTATCTTCTTCCGATCGTGATGTGATCCAGCATTCTCTAGAACGCGGGATCGAGCCACTCGGTATGTACCGCAGCGATTTCGATTTTTTCCCGAGAGCACTTGCGTTAATGCAGGCTTATGTATATGCCGATTATCCGGATAAACTTGCAATCATGCCGGATGAAGAACTGCAGGATATGGTAAAGATTCTGCGTGTTGCAGACGAGTTTGATCAAATGACAGCCATGAACATCGGTCACGAACCGGTATCGGAGATCGCTGCGATGAAGGTTCTGCTCTCCGATCCAGATCGCTACGATAAACAGATCGTGTCCACACTCGCAGAATGTATTCATATTGTTCCGCAGGCAGCCAACATCGATCTGTCTACCGGTGACAAAGGAATCGTTCTTGTCGAAAACGCCAAAAACTATATGCGCCCGATCATCCTTCGCCTCGGTGATAACAGGATCTATGATCTAAGTTCAGAATCCGATTTTCGTAAGGTACAGATTCTTGATATCATGAAGACAATGGACAACCGTATCTCAGTTGATGAAGAAACGCTAAAACAGTTCGTCCCTGATGAAAAATTAAAGGAACTTACCGCGAAGCTCCGCGAGAAGTTAAAGAAGATCCGCGAACGCGAAAATGCACAGACCAGCAGCAATACGAAACTTTTACCATAAACGAATCATCTCAAACGAAACATCTGATCAGATACCAGATAAAAAGCTCCGGGGATATATATTTCCCGGAGCTTTTCAATTACATTCTATTTACATTATGACATTTTCTTCGTAATCCATCCCGAAATAAAGAGCCCGGCTTCAAATACCACAATGCCGCCAAACATGTCAAGCAGTACGTGCTGCTTAACAAGAAGCGTCGAAGCAAATACACCGAGTGACATCACAACCGTGACGCCTTTGTACCAGTTTGGTACCTTTTTCATCGCGAATGCCGCATGAATACAGCACCAGCTCTCCAGACAATGGATTGACGGGAACAGATTAACGGGGGCATCCATATGATAAATAAATTTTACAAGCCAGTCAAACAGTCCTGTACCGACCACATCCGGCCGCTCCATCGTGGTCGGAAACAGCACGAAAAACAACAGACAGAACAGTTTTGAAATCACATCTCCATACACAAAGCGATAACAAAATGCTTTGTTTTCTCTTGCGATCAACACATAATTAATCACCCACTGTACAAAAGCCAACAGATAAAACACGATAAAAGGAGCCACAAACGGCAGCATACGGTCAATCGGAAGTTCCAGCGAATAGAACGTTAGATGATCCTTAAAGAGAGCCACCCCCTCATAAACTGCCATATTGACCGCAACTGCTAAAACGAGCGGCCCCCACGCATATCGCGGCACTATTTTTTCAATCCATCTTCGCATAACCGATCGTTTCTCCCATCTGCACCGCAGTCTCTATACCGAGCTGTGCCTTTTTCAATAAGTCTTCTCTCATCTTCACCTGATCCTTGCCGACAAGAACAATGATCGTGGAGCCTCCGTATTGGAACATTCCTTTCTCCTCGCCCCTGACTGCATATGCTTCCTGCTCATGATTGACGATTCGTCCAACAAGCATCGCACCGACTTCCATCTGCACGACCATCCCAAACTCCGGTGTACGAATCAGCGTGTACTCACGACTGTTCTCCGTGAATACCGGGTACTGTGCCAAAGCAACCGGGCGGACTGTATGAAGTATTCCCGGAAGAAATACATTGCGGCTCTTCTTGCCGGAATCCACATAGCAATATCTATGATAATGATTCACACAAAGTCGAAACACCAGACAATATCCGTCCCTGTAATGTTCCGCAAGTTTTTGATTGCGAAGCAGCGACCCGACGGTATAACGACTCTGCTTTACCGGGAATATGGTGTCATCCCGGATTCTCCAGACAGACAGCAGTCCGTCACACGGTGCGATCAGATGCTTTTCATCCGTATCAATCGGGCGAAATCCCGCCTTAATCTTCCGGGAAAAGAAATCGTTAAAGCTGATCACTCCATCCATCTCATAATCCGCGATACGGATTTCGTTTTTCTCTGCAAATGGTCGGATAAGAAAATGCGACAAATCCGAATCAAGGAATCTGCCGCATAATTTGGACACACCGGGGCGCGTCAACCCCTTGAGAATGACTCTTCCCGGTATTGTATGATACAAAAAATTCAATGCATCCATCTGTGCCCTCTACTTTCCACACATAATCAGTTTGACCAAAAGCAATAGAAACTCAAGTGCTCCGAATGCGATCATGATCGCGATCGCAGCATTCTTTGGTTTCTTCAATTTAAACTTCGACAGGAAAAGAATTCCAACAACGATCATTACTCCAAAATACATAAGAGTAAGGTCCGCCTTGATCAGAATATGTAAGATCATGACTGCCGGAAAGATCAGCGCGGCACTGGTTACTGGGAGTCCGGTATAAGCCTTTTCTCCATTCTTGTCGCGATTCTGATCAGACTCCTCCATCACATTAAAATAGGCAAGACGGATCATCGCAGCGAGCACGTAAAGGATTGCAATTGTTGTCAGCACACTCTGATAAATAATCGGATAGTTCTGCAATAAAGCGATCTTCGGTCCGGAAAACACCTGCAGCTGTATACGGCTGCGAAACATCGCCATACCGATACATGCCGGCAATACGCCGAACGCAATCAGATCCGCAAGCGAATCGATCTGAATTCCAAAGCGTTTCATCTCTGCGGTACGATCCTTTTTCATACGTGCGACTTTTCCATCAAATGTGTCACATAATCCCGAAAACAACAAAAAGAACATTCCCAGATATGGATGTCCGATTCCGTTTAAGCACAATATAATTCCGGCGGTTCCCGACAAAATCGACAAATACGTCAGTATTACCGTATAATCATAAAATCCAATCATTTCATTTTCTCCCTCGTGTTTTTCCTTTGTACCAAATAGCCGATAACCACTGTCACCATACTCACAAAAATACATACATAAAACGACAGACCTCGGCTCAATATTTCAAGCTGGTAAGCCGCAGTCTTTTCCATCAGCTGCTTGTATCCGTTTAACATCAGATAATCCGTGACGCCGACACCGCCCGGAATCGGCACGCAATTGGAACCAAGCACTACATAGATTTGTGTTGCAAGCAGGCGTGGAAGCGTGCGAATATTTCCATGTAAGGCAGCAAATGCTACGATTGTTACAAGAATCTGCGACAAGCGCTGCAAAAAATTGAGCACATACACTTTGATCAGCATCGCTTTATTGTTAAAAATCAATGATACACACTGTCCGTACTCTTCCAATGCCTTATTGATCTTCTTCTCAAGCTTCTGTGCCAGCCGCTTACAATGGATGCGGCGAAGGAACGAAGCCATCCCTTTCATCAGTTTCCGCACGATCTCCCGCTTCTTAAGAAGCATGTAAAACAGGATTGCAAGTCCCGATAAAGCAAGCATTCCGCTTATGATCAACACTCTTCCGACAATGCTAAACTGAAGGAACAGTCTCGGTGCACAGACAAAATTCAGTAATCCCAGTGTTACCACTGCAAGCGTATACATAACAAGATTCAGCAGCAACGCTGCCATCACTGCCGTTCCGGGAATTCCGTCCTTCATCATAAAAAAAGCACTTGCCGGCTGGCCACCGGATGCCGAAGGCGTAATTGCCGAAAAATAGACATCTGCTGCCGAATACACAAATCCATGGCTGCGCCTTGCGGGATATCCCATATGGTTGACGATCACACGGACCGCCTCTCCCTCGAAATAAATAAAACCAAGCATACACACTGCTGCCAGCGCGATTCCCACACCGGATGCATCCCGGATACTCTGCATCAACTCATCAAAAGAGATTCCGCTGCCTTTGAATACGGCATAGATCGTCACGATTGCAAGGAGCAAGGTGACGAAGAAACAAATTATTTTATTTTTGTTCTTTTGAAAGAATTCTTTTCTATCCATACGATGTCATTTTACCATAGCATGATTGTGTATACAACTTAAGACTTCCTTAACGTCTTATGAAGCGTGGTTCATAAAAGGCACACATAAAATAATCCCGGCTTCTCCGTTCTTCGAACTCTCGAACCCGGACCAACATTCGCAATCCGGACTATCGTCCTACTTGCTCATGTGGTTTACCCATCTAATAAAAAAGCTGGTTAGGCTACAAGTAGCCAACCAGCTTTTTTACTGATGGGATTATTTTACACGTTTTTAACAGTAGCAATATCAACCGGAGTGAGCTGTCCGTTCGCTGTTTCAAGGGAACGGGCAAGTGCATTTGCAGTATCCATCGCAGTAATACAGTAGACACCGGTCTCGATCGCATTACGGCGGATCAGGAATCCGTCTCTCGTCTTATCGCCGTTACCCTGTGTAGGTGTATCGATAACAAGGTCGATCTTGTGTCCAAGGATCAGATCCATGACGTTCGGCGACTCCTGCGTGATCTTGTTGACACGCAATGCATTGACACCATGCTCCTGTAAGTACTTGGCCGTACTTCTTGTTGCATAGATCTTGTATCCGAGCGCCTCAAAACGCTTTGCAACACCGACTGCCTCAGGCTTATCGGCATCCTTTACGGTCATGATCATCTGCTTATGCTTCGGAAGCTGTACGCCGGCTCCTAAGAATGCTTTGTACAGTGCCTCGTTAAAGGACTTGGCGATACCAAGGCACTCGCCGGTGGATTTCATCTCAGGTCCAAGGCTGATCTCCGCACCACGCAGCTTCTCGAATGAGAATACCGGCATCTTGATTGCGATGTAATCTGCAACCGGTGCAAGTCCAGGCTCGTATCCGAGTCCGCGGATCGTGTTTCCGATGATTATCTTGGTAGCAAGATCAACGATCGGAATACCGGTTACCTTACTGATATATGGAACCGTTCTGGAAGAACGCGGGTTTACCTCGATGACATATACTTCCTCGTTCATCGCGATGAACTGGATGTTGATCAATCCGATTACATGCAGTGCCTGTGCAAGACGCTTTGTATACTCTACAATCGTCTCCTTAACCTTATCACTGATCGTAGGAGCCGGATATACCGAAATACTGTCTCCGGAATGGACACCGGTACGCTCGATATGCTCCATGATACCAGGGATGAGAATGTCGGTTCCGTCGCATACGGCATCAACCTCGATTTCCTTACCCTGTAAATATTTATCAACAAGGATCGGATGATCCTGTGCAATACGATTGATGATTCCAATGAACTCTTCAATCTCCTCATCGTTAAAGGCGATCTTCATACCCTGTCCGCCAAGTACGTAAGACGGACGAACAAGTACCGGATAACCGAGACGATTGGCAACTTCCTTGGCTTCCTCTGCGGTAAATACCGTTCCACCGGCAGCTCTCGGAATATGCGTTTTCTCAAGGATCTCATCGAAAAGCTCACGATCCTCGGCCGCATCAACATCTTCTGCCTTGGTTCCAAGGATCTTAACGCCCATCTTCATTAACGCTTCGGTCAGCTTGATAGCAGTCTGTCCACCGAACTGTACGACTGCGCCGTCCGGCTTCTCGATATTGACAATGCTCTCAACATCTTCCGCCGTCAGTGGCTCGAAGTAAAGCTTGTCTGCAATATCAAAGTCGGTTGATACGGTTTCAGGGTTGTTGTTGATGATAACCGTCTCCCAGCCTTCCTTTGCGAAAGCCCATGTACAATGTACGGAACAGAAGTCGAACTCAATACCCTGTCCGATACGGATCGGACCGGATCCAAGAACGAGGACCTTCTTCTGTGGCTTTGTCTCAACCGCCTCATTCTCACTTCCGTACACACTATAGTAATATGGTGTCTCTGCCGCGAACTCAGCCGCACAGGTATCTACCATCTTGTATGCAGCAACGATTCCGTTGGCATAACGCATCTCTTTGATCTCTTCCTCGGTCTTGCCTGTCAGTCTTGCGATGACATTGTCCGGGAACTCGATTCTCTTTGCTTCCTTTAAGAGATCCACGGTAAGTTCTTCATTCTGAAGTCTCTTCTCCATCTCAACAAGGATTGCGATCTTGTCGATAAACCAGCGATCGATCTTCGTAACTTCATAGATGTGATCGTAAGATACGCCACGGCGCAGAGCCTCTGCAATCACCCAGATTCTACGGTCATCCACAACATGAAGCTGTGCATCAAGCTCCTCATCATTCAAGTTCGAGAAGTCATAAGATAACAGGCAGTCCACATGCTGCTCGAGAGAACGGATGGCTTTCATTAAAGCGCCCTCGAAGTTATCGCAGATACTCATAACCTCACCGGTTGCCTTCATCTGTGTACTTAATGTTCTCTTTGCGGTCAGGAACTTATCAAACGGAAGTCTCGGAATCTTGACAACGCAGTAATCAAGCATCGGCTCAAAGCTTGCGTAAGTCTTCTGTGTAATGGCATTCTTGATCTCATCAAGAGTATATCCCAAAGCGATCTTCGCGGTAACCTTGGCGATCGGATATCCGGTTGCTTTGGATGCCAAAGCGGAAGAACGGGATACTCGAGGGTTAACCTCGATGACACAATATTCGAATGAATCCGGATTCAAAGCGTACTGTACGTTACATCCTCCGGTAATCTTTAACTCATCGATAATGTTTAATGCAGAACTACGGAGCATCTGGTATTCCTTATCTCCGAGTGTCTGTGACGGAGCAACTACGATGGAATCTCCGGTATGCACGCCGACCGGATCGATGTTCTCCATGTTACATACGGTAATACAGTTGCCGTTCGCATCACGCATTACCTCGTACTCAACTTCCTTCCATCCGGCGATGCAGCGCTCTACCAGCACCTCACCGACACGGCTCAAACGAAGTCCGTTACTTAAGATATCCACAAGCTCCTGCTCGTTGTGGGCAATACCGCCACCGCTTCCTCCAAGTGTGAAAGCAGGACGAAGCACAACCGGATATCCGATGGTATTCGTAAACTTGATACCATCCTCTACAGTATTAACAACCTGCGATGCGGCACAAGGCTCACCGATCTTCTCCATCGTATCCTTGAATGCCTGACGATCCTCAGCCTTAAAAATCGTTTCCGCAGTCGTACCGATCAGCTTTACTCCATGCTCCTCAAGGAATCCCGACTCGGCAAGCTCCATACCAAGATTTAATCCTGCCTGTCCTCCGAGTGTAGGAAGGACGCTGTCCGGCTTCTCTTTCAAGATGATCTCTTTTAATACGTCAACGGTAAGCGGCTCAATGTATACCTGATCTGCGATCTGCTTATCGGTCATGATGGTTGCAGGGTTTGAGTTAACGAGACATACTTCTACGCCCTCTTCTTTTAAGGAACGGCATGCCTGTGTTC
Organism: uncultured Lachnobacterium sp.; assembly: GCA_900549895.1. Classification (GTDB taxonomy): domain Bacteria; phylum Bacillota; class Clostridia; order Lachnospirales; family Lachnospiraceae; genus Roseburia. The sequence goes on along the minus strand of URQG01000061.1, from coordinate 1,318 downwards.
CGGCGTAATCGAACTCTGCTGCCTGTCCGATGACGATCGGGCCGGAACCGATCACTAATACTTTTTTAATCTCTTTATTTCTTGGCATTATTTATTTCCTCCCATCATATCGATAAAACGGTCAAACAGATACGCGGAATCCTGTGGTCCAGGGCAGGCCTCCGGGTGGAACTGTACCGTGAAGATGTTCTTTCCGACATATTCAAGGCCTTCATTTGTTCCATCATTGACGTTGACAAATGCAGGTTTGGCAACATTCGGATCAAGTGTATCGGTATCAACCACATATCCGTGGTTCTGGGAAGAAATATAGACACGGTTCGTCTTTAAATCCTTAACCGGATGGTTTCCTCCACGATGTCCGTATTTCATCTTATGTGTATCTGCTCCGGTTGCCAGCGCCATAAGCTGGTGTCCGAGACAGATGGCAAAAATCGGCACATCGCTCTCATATAATTTATGGATCTCCTCGATGATCTCCTTACACTCCTTCGGATCTCCCGGTCCGTTGCTGAGCATAATGCCATCCGGATTGGTTGCAAGAATCTCCTCGGCGCTTGTGTGTGCCGGATAGATTGCCACTTCGCATCCTCTTGCATTCAGTGACTTTGCAATATTATTCTTCGCACCGAGATCGAGCAAAGCGACCTTCTTTCCGGTTCCGCGAAGAACTTTCTTCTCGCTGCAGGTTACTTTATCCACAACATTGCCGGTTGTATATTCCTTTAATTTAGGAAGGATCTCATCAAGATTGTAATTTTCGTTCGTTGTGATCATTCCGTTCATGGTTCCCTTCTCACGAAGGATCTTCGTCAGTGCACGGGTATCAATGCCTGCCACACCTGGAATATCATGCTTTTTCAAAAAGTCCTGGATGGTTCCTTCGCAGCGGAAGTTGCTGGCGGTACGGGATAATTCTCTTACGATATATCCGTCCGGCCAAGGACGTGCAGATTCCATATCCGGTGTAATTCCGTAATTTCCGATCAGCGGATAAGTCATAACCACGGCCTGTCCCGCATAGGACGGGTCGGTAAGGACCTCCAAATATCCTGTCATAGAAGTGTTAAATACGATCTCACTGATCACTTCTCTTGTAGAACCGATACTTGTTCCTGTAAATACGGTTCCGTCTTCGAGTATCAAGAAAGCTTTCATTGTGTGCCCTGCCTTTCTGTTGTGTTTCCCTGCATCTTGGCAAAAAAAAAGAGGGAATCTCTTTTTTTGCTATCATTGCGGCAGACGTATCGCCTCTGCCTAAATTGTAAAAAGTTTATCATATCATAGGACTGTCTCTTATACACATCTGACGCTGCCG
>URQG01000060.1 GCA_900549895.1 uncultured Lachnobacterium sp. | reverse complement strand
CGTCTCGTGGGCTCGGAGATGTGTATAAGAGACAGAAGGAAGATATCTTTAAGATTTGCGTTCTAATTCTTAAGAAATTATTGAGAACTTCTCAAGCAGTCCCACCTTATTTTACAAAGCAGTTTTCGTATTTTCCATGATAAACGGCTTTGCCTCTTCCTGTCCCCACGAGGTATCATACATTCCCATCAGGTAATTTTTCAACTGCTTTCGGTTATCAAACTTTAGCACCTGATAAGGCAGGGAAAAGGACAGCTTTTCCACAAAAAGCAGCTTCTTGTCTTTCGTTGGCACCAATACACCGGCATGACCGATGAATAGTTCATTCTCATTTTCCCCGAAACTGGAATGAAATACAACCGTAATCAGAGATGCTTTCGTTCCGGAGATTTTTACCTCATTTTGCTTCCACGCTTTCTTCTGTTTTTTGATGTGGGTATCAACATCCGTTGTATAAGCCGTATTTAACGTAGAATACAAGGTCTCAAAAGCATGTTTCTGCTTCTTGGTAAATTTCTTTGCCGGCGCATGTTTAAGCGCATCCTGATCCATAAACAGATTCGACGCATTTACCTTTGCATCTGCCTTCACCGAGATCTTGTCTTTCATCAGATCAAATGCGGTAATGCGGCAATTGTATCCGATAAAATCCGGATATTTTTTATTCCACAATTCCATGATCTTGTTCTCATCATACTGCGGATTTTTTGTCGAAAGCTTCTTAAACCCTTTCTTGACAAGTCCGGTATTTTTGATCGTTTTATTATAATCCTTTACATCGGAAAGCCATGCGTTCACATTCTTTTCGGAAAGTCCCGCATCAAGCAATGCCTTTTTCACTTCTTTGCGCGATTTGGCATCTACAAGATTCGAATAGGCTCCGCGGGACATTGTCTTTGCACTTGCCACGGTCGGTTGCGTCACAAACAAATACGGTACCAATAAAGCGAATATTAAAACATAAGTTATCTTTTTCATGTGTGAATATCTCCTTTGCCTATCAGCCCTTTTCACAATAGAGCTGACACATTTTTTCTTTGCCACATTGTAACATATCCGCTACGGAATACAACTTAAGTTTTCTTTAAGACGCCATCTGGTCGATTTGCATTACCTCGCATTTCCGACAATCAACGCAAAGTATCCCCACTCCCACAACAACGACTCAAAGCTGTTCTCCAGATACTCGTATATATCTTCCTCATCGTAACCGGTCATACGAGTGATGACTACAAGATAATCACGAACGGCCTCGTACCGGATTGACGAATGATCACAAGATAAAAAGATCGCATGCCGGATCACCGCATACTCCATCGCGATCCACTGCAATGCCACGATCATGCTGTCAAGCGATCCGTCCGGCACAAGCAGATCCGAATAGATTTCATTCTGCAGGAATTTTCGCATCAGTGGCTCATACGCAGCAAACGTATCTGCAAACCGCTGCAATGAATCCCGCATCGTCTCTTCCTCGTAAGTTTCCGACAACGTTTCCGCCTGTTTGATCACCGGATCCAAATACCTGCGATACAAACCTTCCTTGCGATAGTTGACCGCCAGATCCTGCAATAATTCATTGCATTCATCCATCGTGTCAAGCGCATCGACCGGCACATCCTCGATCGCATCCCGAAGCTTTGCGATGCTCTCCTTCGAAAAATAATCTTCAATGAGACTTTCCGTAAGCGCATCCTGTTTCTCAAGTTCCAGTAAAATATAAAATGCTTCTTTTAAAAGTTCTGCGAGTGATACCGACGTATCATCAAGCAGTTCAAGAAGCTTACTTCTTATCAAAAATAATTCTTTTTGCCGGCCTTCTGTCTCCCATGAAATCTCCGGAAATGCAATCGCTTTTCGCTCATTCCACAAGTCTACAACCGCCGGGCAGCAAGGCATCAAAGTCTCTTCCTCATGCCCTGCGAAACTATGCACTTCTCTTGGAAAAACCGTACAGGTCTCCGACAACACCGAATTCCCATATGCCGAAACAAGGCAGCACAATTTATCATCGGCAAGAAACGGACAGCGATGATCCTCCTCCAGCCGGATCACACGCCCTCCCTCTTTTTTCATCGTGTAATCACTCAGATGCGTGCGATGTCTCCGCAAAGTTTCCGGCGGCGTCATCGTCTTCCACTTGCGTGAAGTCTCCTCGTCCACAGCAATCTTCCACTCCTGACAGCAGGTGATCGGGCACTTGTCCGCAATACATGTAAATTCTTTATAATAATCCGGTCTGTAACGCATCATTTCCATTCCTTTCATATCGAAAACGCTGCCGCTTTCGCGACAGCGCTTGATGATTTTCTTCTATTATATGCACAGCTTCATTTTATTACAAGACAGATTTTGTATTTTCCATTCCAGAATTCCATGCTTTTGTTTTCTTTAAAGTACGATTAGAGAGACGCTTTTTCAAAAAGTTCCTCTGCGCACTCCACACTCATGCCTCTCGCTTTTCTTATATTTGCATTTGTTTCTTCCACATTCATCTGCGAGAGAACAATCGTAATAAGCAGATCAAAGACAAACGGCAGCCATAAATAGATAAACTGCATCATACTAAGTGCCGATTGCGGCTGTGTTGCATTCGTTCCGACATATCCGCTGAACTCCAGCAGCCATCCAACAACAGCCGTTCCGATTCCTCCACCGATTTTGATTCCGAGTGAAGTGCAGGAATACATTGTTCCGTCTACATGTTTTCCCTGCGTCAAATAAGTATACTCCGAGCAGGATGCAATGACCGCATTCATATCGCCCTGCCACGGTCCCTGTCCCAAAGCCGCAACTGCTGTAAAAAGTATCATCAATGGAACGCTTCCCATATATCCAGCAACAACAACGAGTGCTCTGCCAACCGTTGCAAGCATATAGCCTCTCACATTCAATTTATACATTCCATTCCACTTTCCAACCAATGTCGGTGTAAAGATCAACGCAATAATAAGTGGAATGTTGACTGCCCATGCAAACTGTCCAAATAAATTCTTATTTTTTAATACCCATGTCATATAGTAGATGCCGGCACCGATCATCGCGCTGTAAAGCTGCTGCAGAATATAGGTGCCACAGATCATCAAATAAAATTTATTCTTTACCAATAATTTAAAAGCCTGAACAAGTCCGTATTTTTCTGCTTCGCCTGCCTGCTCCCCCTCATTTAATTCCTCTTCCGGAAGTTCTTTCACAGACAAAGCGGAAATTGTATTGACAATCAGACCGATTGCCGCGTATATGATTGCGACAAGGCGCCACGCTGCCGCATCTCCACCGCATTTTTCCACAAATTCAACCGTAATTGCCTGAATCAAAAGGCTGGTAGAAAAGGCAAAAATAAAACGATAAGAACCCATCTGCACACGTTCCTTGCTGTTTTTTGTAACAAGTGATGTCAATGCAGAATATGCAATATTATTTGCGGTATAAAACACACCGTTCAGAAGCGTATATGCGATAAAGAACCATGCGTATTGCGCTGTCTTTCCAAGACCGGTCGGGATTGCAAAACATGCCACCAATGTTACCGCGCAGCCTATGTAACCATACAACATCCACGGTCTCGCCTTTCCCAATCTGCTATGTGTTTTATCGATCATCGAGCCAAAAAAGATGTCGGTAAACCCATCAAACAATTTGGAAAGAGCAATCAACGTTCCGACAATTCCAGATGCCAGCCCGATCGTATCCGTCAGATACACCATAACAAATGATGTCAGAAACGCATATACCACATTCCCCGCAATGTCACCGGAACCATACCCCATTTTGTTGTACCATTTCAAATATCTTTTTTCTTCCACTAGAACTTCTCCTTTATCCCTACCTGTTTACTTTGTTATCAACTGCTTTATATTACCGCTTTACATATGGAACCAGTTTCAATTGGAATCGGAATTCATTCTCACGAAATCGATATTGATCCAATACCACAGGTCCGCAACTGTTCGAACCGATGCCGTTTAATGCATAATCAACGCATAATACAGTGCTGTCGCTCTCTTCAAGTTCAAAGTTATGCTTCGTCTGCTCCAATACTTCCTGTGTATAGTAGGAAGCATTAAATGAGAAACTATCTTCCGAGACAATGGCAAATCCATACTGCGCGTTCGTCAGTTCTACATAATCGCAATCATAGTGGCTCCCGTTTTCCTGCGGACGGATATAATCTTCATGCAGGTCTGTGACTTTGGAACGATAGATTCCATGACTGGTGGCCTGATGCTTGTCTCTGTAACTCTCGTGCGGTCCCATTCCATAATAGGCAACATCCTCAAATTTCTTATCCAGAAACAGTCGGATACCAAATCTAGGGAGATCCGGAAACTCTTCATCTTTTTGAGCTTCCATTGATGCAATGATTTTTCCGGTTTCATCGATTTTCCAGGTTAGTTCAATATCAATAATTTTTTGAACGCTATCCGCAACCACAGCCAAATGTTCCATGATGAAAACGCCATGTTTGTTCTGAAGCACCTCAATGTTGTATGCCCGTGTATAAGCTTTGTCATAATGTGCCTTTTTCCACTCAGACTTTATATACATATCGTTATCCGTTGGTGCTCTCCAGATATTCAATTCCATCGGATGATTCAGATAGTTTCTTCCTGCAAACTGTATGTCTTCAAATAATCCGTTCCGCTTATTCAGCGTATAGGAAAAAGCGTTTGCCTGTAATTCAATTTTTTCCGCACTTTCCTTTACAATAATAGTTCCTGCACTTTCTTCTTTTTCCGCCCACTCCAATACCTTTTGATTTCTTCCGTCTTGATTTTCAAGCTTAATTTCCTCAAAACCTAAAACATATCCCTTCTGCAAAAGCGGCAGTTCTTTCTTTAAAATATAAATAAATTTCAGATAAATTTTTCCGGCGGACGGAACCTGTAATTTAAGTTCGGTCTTACCATCACTATGTGGCGCAGCTGAAAGATTCTCAACGCTTCCTTTCTCTACCGTCAGACCGTCCTGTGTCATTTCATAATCAATTTCCACAAAATCCTTCAGATTGTCGAAATCCATATAATTATGAAAAAGTAACGTACCGTCTTCCTGAGCGTAGGAAACCACCCTTACCGGGCGATACACATTTTTATATTCCAGTAATCCGGTATGTGGTGTCCGATCCGGATACACCAATCCGTCCACGCAGAAATTACCGTCATGAATGCTCTCCCCATGATCTCCACCGTAATAATAAATGGTTTTTCCGTTATCCGCCTTGCCGTGTGCGATCGCATGGTCGCACCATTCCCATACAAAGCCACCGCACATTCTGTCATCTTTTTGAATTGCCTTAAAATAGTCCTCAAAATCTCCCGGTCCGTTTCCCATACTGTGGCAATATTCAACGAGTAGAAACGGTTTGCTTCCATCTTTTTCAAGATATTCGTCAATCTCCGTCAAAGCCGGGTACATGCGGCTGTACAGATCCAGATATTTGTAATCATACGTTTTGTCATAATTGCGATATCTCGCACTCTCATACTGCGTAATGCGATCCGGGTCAAAGCTTTTCGTCCACTCCAGCGCTTTTTCAAAATTACATCCGTAAGCACTCTCATTTCCCATCGACCACATCACAATGCAGGTGCGGTTCTTGTCCCTTTGTACCATCCTTTGCACACGATCCACAATTGCATACTGCCACTCCGGATTATCCGCTATCTTTTCATTCCAACGATGAAAACGGTTCCGGTCGGTATCTTCTTTTCGATACAACATAAATGGTCCGTGTGCTTCAATATCGGCTTCGTCAATAACCATAAAACCATATTTGTCGCACATCTGATAGAAATACGGAGCATTCGGATAATGGCTTGATCGGATGGCATTAAAATTATGCTGTTTCATAAGCGTCAGATCTTTTTTGATCTGTTCTACGCCAATGACACATCCTGTTTCCGGATCCGAGTCATGGCGATTCACACCGCGGAACTTAATCTTCTCGCCGTTAAAATAAAGAACCGCATCCTTAATTTCAATTGTCCGGAAACCAATATGATCTACAATTACCTCATCCGGCGTTGAGAGAATCACCGTATACAGATACGGGGATTCCGTGTTCCACAACACAGGATTTGAAACGGTAAATTCAAGCGATCCATCTTGTTCTATTTCACCATGTGCAACGAGTGCACCACTTTGATCCTCAATGTCAATTTCTGTCTCAATTGGTTCACTGTATGCAAGATTTAATTTTACGATTGCTTTATCTTGCTCTACCTTTGTTGTAATACGGTAGTCCCAGATGGATTTCTGTGGTCTTTTTAATAGGTACACATCCCGGAAGATACCGCTCATCCGGAATTTATCCTGATCCTCCAGGTAAGAACCGTCACACCATTTCAACACGAGCACCGCAAGCGTATTCGTTCCGTCTTCTAACAGAGAAGTAACATCAAATTCACTGGTCATATGCGATACCTGACTATAGCCGACATATCTACCATTGATCCAGACATAAAAGCAACTGTCTACACCCTCGAAATTCAGGAAAGCACTCGTAGCCTTCTCCTCCCTGTGATAGGTAAACGTGTGTACATATGCCCCACATGGAATATCCTGTGGCACATACGGAGGATCAAACGGAAACGGATAACGAATATTGGTATATTGATGCATGTCGTATCCAGCCATCTGCCATACCCCCGGAACCGTAGCCTTATCAAATTCTGAAGTATCGTAACCGTTCAGATAAAAAGCATCCTTCACATCATAAATACTTTTATAATATTTAAAATTCCATTCTCCGTTTAACAATTGAAACCGATCGGAACTTTCGCGATTTTCAACAAGATTATCCTTTCTTATTGATGCCGGAATATAATAAGCTCTCGTCGGCATTGCGTTATCGTGTAGCATTTCCAAATCTTCATAGTAGCGCGGTACGATCATCTTAAGCCCTCCATCATATACATAATATTTTTCTCCAACGAGGATTTTTCTGGTTGTGTTTTTATCATTTATCCTCTAATCTCTATATTTATCATACATTTTGAGTCGTAAAATATCTATGAACAGGAATGGACAGAATATGCACAAAATGATACAATGTAAAAAAGGAGAACTTGTTCATGTATATCAATACCGGTTATTTAAATCATTCTCTGATTGATTTTAAGGACAAAAGCAGACCTCTGGTTGTCGGAAGCTGCGGAAACTATCGTCTGTCCGCACATCCTAAGATGCCAACCTATCGTCCCAAAGGACGAAAAGATTTCCAGATCATCTATATTGCATCCGGACTCGGACATTTTCATTTTGATACACCGGACAACGAAACGATCGTACCTGCCGGTAATATCGTATTGTATCAGCCCAAAGAAATGCAAAAATATGAATATTACGGGAAAGATAAGACGGATGTTTACTGGATTCATTTTACCGGAAGTGAAGTGAAAAATATTTTAAAAAAGTATGGATTTCAGGATGATAAGCACATATATCCCGTAGGATCTTCACTGGAATACGAACGGGTATTTAAACGAATTATTTTGGAATTTCAAAGAAGCCAGGAAGATTACGAAGAAATGCTCGAACTACTGCTCCGTCACCTCCTCATTATTTTTGAACGCGAGCTAAAACGAGAACATGTATTGAAAAATGAATATCTGGATAAAGAAATGGATATTGCCACCTCCTACTTTAATGAAAACTACAATCGCAATATCAATATTGAGGAATATGCAAGTTCAAGAGGCATGAGTGTCAGTTGGTTTATACGCAACTTCAAGAAATATACCGGACAGACACCAATGCAGTTTATCGTTTCTCTTCGCATCAATAACGCGCAGCTTTTGCTGGAAACAACAGAATACTCCATCAACCAGATTGCGTCCATTGTAGGATATGATAACCAACTTTATTTCAGCCGGCTTTTTCACAAACAAAAAGGATTCTCGCCGACGCAATACCGAAATAGAGAAGGAGCTGCAAAATAAGTTCATCGAAGAACATATTTTACAGCTCCCTGATTCATCGATTTTACGCAAGCGCCTCCGAGCTCCTGTACAGAAATACAAGATACAGAACGCCCGCCACAATCTTTACAACCGCTACGATAATTCCAAGCAGAACGGCGATAATTCCGATCACCGGGATCTTGGCCATCAAAGTAATAACAATGTCGATCACATATGCAATCACCGAAAGGATCCACACATTCTTGCCGAAGTTTGCAATATCTCCATGTCCCTTGACAATCATGGCCTCGGAAACGGACGTGCAGACAAGATAAATGATCACCATGTCGAGGATCGCCTGCGCGATCACACAAATGCTGGCGATTGCCGCCCCCATCGGCATAAATGCAAATGCCGACAAAAAAATCTGTACGACAAATTCAATCACATAAAGCAGGAATGCACTCTTGCATCCCGGAATATCCTTGCCCGCCTGATACAATCCATAGATTGCAAGTACGGTAAAAAGCAACGAGCCCACTGCAGCTACCATTACAAGAAATGGAATTGCGCTCACTACATTACAGATTAATGTGCCAACCGTTCCGGCGAATAATTTCTTCAAACCACCCTGCGCATCAAAATAACGGTTCATAACTTTTCTCCTCCTTTACTTTCGCAATACTGCAATTATATCGGATTGTATAGCGAAAGTCTATCGACAAGCTTCTAATTTTTATGCTTGCTGAGCAGATCGTAGATCCACTTGCCGGATGTACTGAGATCACTCCGCTTCAATCCGCTCGTCTTAGCGCAGCTACTCTTGATCATCGCGGAACCCTCGTCTTTATTGGAAACATTCCATGCCACATAACTGATCTCGCGTTTATTGAGTGCTTTGATCCACTTGACAGCTTCCTTTTTATCGATTCCGCCGTAACCGCTCGCATCCGTGATACCGAACTCCGTGACAAAAACCGGCAGTCCCTTTTTGACCGCGTCCGTCAAAGTCTTTCGCATATCCGCCTTGTGCGTTCCGGCATAGAAATGAAACGCGTACATCAGATTGTCGTATCCCGTAATCGGACTTGCCGCAGCCTCATCAACCTTCTGCGACCAGTTCGGTGTTCCGACAATGATGATGGCATCCTTGTCGTTCTTGCGGATTACCGGAATCACCGACTTGGCGTACGACTTGATGGTCTTCCAGTCCGTTCCGCCGTTCGGCTCATTGCAGATTTCATAGAGTACATTATCGTAGTCTTTGAAGGTCTTTGACATCTCCTTGAAAAAAGCCTTTGACGCTTTCACATGTCTGTCTCTTATACACATCTGACGCTGCCGACGATCTTACGCGTGTAG
>URQG01000059.1 GCA_900549895.1 uncultured Lachnobacterium sp. | reverse complement strand
CTACACGCGTAAGATCGTCGGCAGCGTCAGATGTGTATAAGAGACAGACTTTGAGTAACACTTATTGTCAAATATGATCCCTACGACTACCCAAAGATCTGATTGAGCAGGTACAGACACTCGCAAATGAAAACAACATGTCTTTCAATAAAGTTGTCATCCAATGCATTGAATATGCGCTCAGCGATATGGATCAGTCTGATTAAATACCCGATATATACTTCAAATATCACTTTATGGAATAACCCTTCAAAAGAAAAAGGGACATACGCCAAACGACGTATGCCCCTTTCTCATATTGTACACACATTGAAAGAGTTCCCGATTTTTAGACAAATTTCTTCACAGAAGTATAAATCCCCTCTGCATTCAGTCCGTATTTCTCTAACAGTGCAACTGCCGGTCCGGACTCACCGAAGCAATCCTGTATGCCGATCGTCTTGACCGGTGTTGGCGCTTTACGGGACAAAGCCTCGCATACCGCAGAACCAAGTCCGCCAATAACCGAATGTTCCTCAACCGTTACCACTTTTCCGCACTCTTTTGCTGCCGCAACGATCAAATCCTCATCCAGAGGCTTGATCGTATGGATATTGATCACCTTTGCGTCAATGCCGTCTGCTGCTAGCTTCTCCGCTGCTGCAAGCGACTCAGAAACACACAATCCGGTTGCGATGATCGCAACATCTTTGCCCTCGCGAAGTGTCACGCCTTTTCCGATTTCAAATTTGTAATCCGGATTGTCGTTGATGATTGGGACCGCAAGACGACCAAAACGCATATAAACAGGTCCGTCATGCTCATAAGCTGCCTTAACTGCTGCCTTTGCCTCGATATCATCGCTTGGGTTTAAGATGACCATTCCCGGAATGGTGCGCATTAATGCGATATCCTCATTACACTGGTGCGTTGCGCCATCCTCTCCTACGGAGATTCCTGCATGCGTTGCACCGATTTTCACATTCAGATGCGGATATCCGACCGAATTACGAACCTGCTCGAATGCACGTCCCGCTGCAAACATAGCAAACGAACTTGCAAACGGGACCTTGCCTGTTGCCGCAAGTCCAGCTGCAATACCGATCATATTACACTCTGCGATACCACAGTCGATGTGTCGCTCCGGAAATTCCTTACGGAAGATAGCAGTCTGTGTAGCAGCAGCTAAGTCTGCATCAAGAACATAGACATCATCGTGCTCCTTTGCTAATTCAACGAGTGCATTGCCGTAGCTGACACGCGTTGCAATCTTAGTTACTTCTGACATAATGCTTCACCTTCCTTCTCTAAATCTGCCATTGCGATAGCGTACTCCTCATCGTTCGGAGCTTTTCCGTGCCATCCGACCTGATTCTCCATGAAGGAGACACCTTTTCCTTTTACCGTGTGGGCAATGATAGCAACCGGCTGTCCTTTTGTTTCTCTCGCCTCGGCAAAAGCCGCAGCAATCTGGTCCATATCATTTCCGTCTGCCAGATTGATCACATGGAAATTAAATGCCTTAAACTTCTCATCAATCGGATATGGCGAACATACCTGATCAACCGGTCCATCAATCTGTAATCCATTATTATCTACGATCACAACAAGGTTATCCAACTTGCGGAATCCAGCGAACATGGCAGCCTCCCATACCTGTCCTTCCTGAATCTCGCCATCTCCGAGAAGCGTATACACACGATAATCATCACCGGATAACTTTGCGGATAAAGCCATACCGACAGCTGCAGAAATTCCCTGTCCGAGCGATCCGCTTGACATATCAACGCCCGGAATATGCTTCATATCCGGATGTCCCTGCAGATAGGATCCCAGATGACGAAGTGACTTTAAATCCTCAACCGGGAAATATCCGCGGAGTGCCAACGCTGAATACAGGCCCGGTGCTGTGTGTCCCTTCGAAAGCACAAAGCGGTCACGATCCACTTTCTTCGGATCCTTTGGGTCAATATTCATTTCTTCAAAATATAAATAAGTAAAAATATCTGCCGCAGAAAGCGATCCGCCCGGATGTCCTGCTTTTGCTGCATGAACTGCAGTCACAATGCCTTTGCGGACTTCATTTGCTTTCTTCTGAAGTTCCAATTTATTCATGATCTTCTTCTCCATTCTCCGATATGAATCTATTATTTGCCAAATACGGCCTTATAATCAGCCTGGAATTTCTCAATTCCCTGATCCGTAAGTGGATGCTTCGTCATCTGCTCAATTACCTTATAAGGAATCGTTGCGATATCAGCACCTGCAAGTGCACAATCAGTAACATGGATTGGATTACGGATCGATGCTGCGATGATCTCGGTCTCATATCCATAGATATCAAAAATTTCTGCAATCTGACGAATGAGTTCAATGCCCGGCTGGCTGATATCATCGAGTCTTCCAAGGAACGGTGATACATAGGTAGCGCCTGCATTTGCTGCAAGAATTGCCTGATTTGCACTAAAAATCAGTGTTACATTTGTCTTGATACCTTCGGAAGAAAGAACCTTAACTGCCTTAAGTCCCTCAACGGTCATAGGAATCTTAACAACCATGTTTGGATGGATTGCTGCAATCTCACGACCCTCTTTAATCATTCCTTCTGCGTCAACGGTTGTTGCCTTAACCTCTCCGCTGATCGGTCCGTCAACGATAGATGTAATTTCCTTGATTACCTCGTTGAAATCTCTTCCTTCTTTCGCAATCAGTGATGGGTTTGTAGTAACACCACAGATAACACCCATATCATTTGCTTTTTTAATATCCTCTACATTGGCTGTGTCTACGAAAAATTTCATTATCTTACCCTCCATCTTGTATTTTCTTATGTTTCCTGTTGTTAATATAACATCATTCAAAAGAAAAAGCAATACAAAATAACAGAAAATAAAAGTTTTCGAAAGTCAATAACAGTTTTTTTCAAACAACACTGGCAATAAATTGTGAGCCGTAGTATGATAGGTATAATAATAAAAATACTTGATATCGTATTTGGGGAAGGAAATAAGAGGACTATGCTGCAATTAGAACGACAAAAACTCATTTTGTCCTATCTTGAAAAAAATCGTAAAGCAACCACCAATGAATTAAGCGATATGCTTGGTGTATCTGCAACAACGATTCGTACCGATTTAAATCAGATGGACAAGGAGAAGTTGCTGACCAAGACACACGGCGGTGCACTATATCTCGATCGCGAGACAGACCATCATGATCTGACGACCAAAGCATATGTATTCCATGAACGTGCGCTTGAAAATAAATCCGAAAAAGAAATGATCGCTAAAGAAGCTGCCAAGCTGGTACAGGATCATATGTGCATTTTTTTGGATGCAAGTTCCACGTCCTATACATTAGGGTTGCACCTGACCGGATTTACAGAACTGACCGTCATCACAAATGGAATTGACCTTGCGCTTGCCATGAAAGACATTCCGGGTGTAACCGTTATTATGACCGGAGGCATCGTTACCTCAGCCTCCTCTTCCATCGAAGGACTACTTGGTGCAGATCTGTTAAAGCAAATCCACACGGATATTGCCTTCGTTTCCGCAAGGGGCTTCTCGATGGAGAACGGGCTTACAGACTTCTCGATCTATGAAGCCGATTTGAAGCGCTTATGTGTCAATGCTTCTTCAAAAGCAGTCGCACTCATCGACCACACGAAATTTGATACGAACTCGATCTCCAGCTACGCATCGATTGATGACATCAATTTAGTCATCACCGATTCCGGTCTGTCGAAACGCCTTCGTGAAAGTTATGAGAAGGCAGGTGTTAATCTTCTTGTTGCAGAATCTCAGTAATTTCTGCAAATTAGGGTTTGTCTGTCCTCTAACAGCCCTCTATTTCTTTGATATTAAATTCGTTTCCCCGCAACAGATAAGTGTGCTCGCTTCCGCAGCGCGGGCATGTCTTACCATATTGCACGGTCTCGTACGTCTGCCTGCAATCCTCGCAGTAGGTAACGGCAGGGATTGTCTCCACGTAAAGCTTTGCGCCGTGCATGATCTCGGATTTTTTCTCGACTGACCACTTCCAGCAGCTCTGCAGATATGATTCAATGATTCCAGACACCTCACCGATCTCCAATGTCACCGAAGCGATCTCCGTGAGATCGTTCTCTTCGGCGACATCTTCCACCATGCGGATCACATGAAATACCACTCCTAATTCATGCATCGGTTTCATCCTTCTTCTTGCGTGAGAACTTAATCTTGATTGCCTGCTTTGCACCGTATGGAAGGATGTACTTCAACTTGTCTTCACTCTTTCGCATTGTAGAGCAGTCAGGATTCTCGCGATAGAGATGAATTGCGTCGAATTCACACTTCGTGGTACATACACCACAACCAAGACACTGGTTCACATCCACAACGGATGCTCCGCATCCGAGGCATCGTGCCGTCTCTGCCTTTACCTGCTCCTCGGTAAATACGAGGGTTGCATCACGGAAGGACTTCTTGTCGACGGTATTGTCATGTCCCGGGATCTGTCGGCTGCTGTTATCATAATGTTCAACAGAAATGTCTTCTTTATCAAGCTCGATAAAATCGTTACGGTTACGTCCGATCGTCAGGCTTGTATGTGGCTGTACAAAGCGGTGGATACTGATTGCCGCCTCTTTGCCGGCTGCGATCGCATCAATTGCAAACTTCGGTCCGGTGTAAACATCTCCACCAACGAAGATATCCGGCTCCGCCGTCTGGTAGGTAAGCGGATCTGCAACGGCTCCGTTGCCGCGTCCGAGCTCTACCTTCTGACCGCCTAACAGGTCGCCCCATACAATGCTCTGTCCAACGGACAGGAATACATGCTTGCAGGCAACCGTAACCGTCTCATTCTCATCGTAAGTCGGGTTAAATCTTCCCTCGGCATCCTTGACAGAAACGCATTTCTTCAGGACGATTCCCGTCACTTTGCCATCCTCGGTCAGAATCTCCTTCGGGCCCCAGCCACAATTGATGCTGACGCCTTCGCTCTCTGCCTCTTCGATTTCTTCGACAGAAGCAGGCATCGTCTCTCTCGATTCCAGACAATACATCGATACCTTAGCATCTCCACAGCGTCTGCTGTCTCTTGCCACATCGATGGCTACATTTCCTCCACCAATGACAACCACATCGCCCTCGATCGGGAAGCTTTCCTTTGCATTAACCTCACGCAGGAAATCAACAGCGGTCATTACGTTCGCAGCGTCCTCGCCAGGAATGCCCGCCTTGCGGCCGCCCTGACATCCGATTGCCACGTAAAATGCCTTATATCCCTGCTTGCGCAGCTCCTCGATCGTAATATCCCTGCCTACTTCCACGCCGGTCTTGATTTCCACGCCCATCTCTTTGATGATGTCGATTTCCGCCTGTACCACGGACTTCTCCAACTTGAACGATGGAATACCATATACAAGCATTCCGCCTGCGCGCTCGTTCTTCTCGAAAA
The DNA here is from genome assembly GCA_900549895.1 of uncultured Lachnobacterium sp. Taxonomy (GTDB): domain Bacteria; phylum Bacillota; class Clostridia; order Lachnospirales; family Lachnospiraceae; genus Roseburia. Next base: position 3,846 of record URQG01000059.1, on the reverse strand, counting down.
TCGTCGGATGATATCCGCGCTCCGCAAGATAGAATGCACAGGAAAGGCCTGCCGGACCGCCACCGATGATGGCAATCTTTTCATCAAAGAAATTCTCATCCAGCGACGGGATGACCTTCTTCGGAATATATCTGGTCTCTTTGTTTAAATCCTGCATCGCGATAAACTTCTTAACTTCATCGATCGCGATCGCCTGATCGATCGTACCTCTCGTACATGCATCCTCGCAGCGGCGGTTACAGATATGTCCGCACACAGCAGGAAGAGGATTGTTCTTCTTAATTAAAGCGAGAGCATCCTGATAGCGTCCCTGTGCTGCCATCTTGAGGTATCCCTGTACGGCGATATGTGCCGGACAAGCCGTCTTACAAGGTGCTGTACCGGTATCGTAACAGTTGATACGGTTCTTATCACGATAATCCTCGGTCCACATATGCGGTCCCCACTTCACTTCCGATGGAAGCGGCATCTTCGGGTAAGATACGGAAGAACCGTCCTTCTTACAAAGCTTCTGACCAAGCTTGACCGCACCTGCCGGGCAGTACTCCACGCATCGTCCGCATGCTACACAGTTCTCGGTGGTCACATGTGCGACATATGCAGATCTCGACAGATTCGGTGTGTTAAAAAGCTGAGAGGTACGAAGAGCGTAACATACATTGACATTACAGTTACAGATTGCGAAGATCTTGTCCTCACCGTCAATGTTGGTAATCTGGTGAACGAAGCCGTTCTCCTCTGCCTTCTTAAGAATCTCGAGGGCCTCTTCCTTTGTGATATAGCGTCCGCCCTTGTTGGTCTCAACCACGTAATCTGCCATATCACCGACTGCAATGCACCAGCCCTCCGGATCGTCTCCGCAGCCCTCTTCGTAGGTTTTGCGGGACTGTCTGCACGAACATGGGCTTGCCGCATATTTTCCTTCGTATTTATCCAGCCAGTGCGAGATATGCTCCACGGAAACCGACTTATTTTCCATCTCGATTGCCTTCTCCACCGGGATGACATGCATTCCGATTCCGGCTCCTCCCGGTGGCACCATCGGCGTAACCTTCTCAAGCGGAATACGGCTCATGCGCTCAAAAAACCGTCCCATCTCTGGGTGCTCCTCAAGCAGCTGCTTATTCATGTTTGTAAATTCAGCACTTCCCGGAACAAACATCGGAAGTACCCATTGCTTCTCATGCTGCGGATTCTCCCAGTTGTACTCGATGAGACCGTTGTTGGACATCTCGGCAAGCTGCTTCTCAAGGTACTCCCGGTCCTTGCCGGTCAGCCTGATCATGTCGTCCATGGTGCGAGGCACACGCTTTTTCATCTTGATGGCGATCTCGGCCTGCTCATCGGTGCAGATCGGAGCAAGTCCGATATACTCCGGCGACTCTTTTGTAATCTTCTCCTTGCCAAGCACAACCGGAATACGGTCCGTGATCACTTTGGCAAGACGCGCAACCGGCTCCCTGAACGGCGCGTCAGGGTTTGGATTGGTAAACTTTGGTAATGGATCACTCATAAATTATCCCCCTTTTCCTTTGGAACATCAGCCCATGCAAATTCGCCTTTTGCAAAGGGCTGACGCTGCATATCAACTTTTCTTATATTCCCGAACTTCCTGACGGATCCAGTCAGCCCATTCGTCAAATCCTTCTCCTGTCTTTGCGGAAACAAAGATGACCTTTGCGTTCGGATTCAGTTTCAAAATGCGTTCCTTTACGGCATCCGTATCAAAATCGTCAAACACCGATAAGGTGTCGCATTTGTTAATCAGTACCACATCACTGATGGTAAACATCAATGGGTACTTTAGCGGCTTATCGTCTCCCTCCGGAACCGAAAGTATCATCGCATTCTTCGTGCTTCCCGTATCAAACTCGGCCGGACACACAAGATTGCCGACATTCTCAAGAACGACAAAATCAAGATCCTTCGTTCCGAATTCATGAATTCCCTGACGGGTCATATCCGCATCCAGATGGCACATTCCGCCTGTATGGATCTGGATTGCACGGACTCCCGTTTCGGTGATCGCCTGCGCATCCACTTCCGAATCAATGTCCGCTTCCATGACACCGATCTTCATCTCGTCTTTTAACATCGCGATCGTTCTTTTCAGCGTTGTCGTCTTACCGGCGCCCGGTGAAGACATCAGATTTAAAAGGAAGGTCCCCTCCTTCTTTAACTCTTCGCGAAGCTTGTTTGCATCAGCATCGTTGTCTTCAAAGATGCTGCGTTTTACTTCAATTACTTTGTAATCTTTCATTCCAAATCCCCTTACATTTTTTCATACTCAAGTGATCATTTATCAGATCATCACCATATCATCCTGACTCGTTAACATAGTAACGTGTAACACAAAACCGCTCAGCAAAAAACTGAGCGGTTCCATTGTCAATGTACGGTGTATACAACCTTGTGTTCTCACTGCCCGTATCTCAGACTTTATAATCAGTCTCTGTGCATAGAGAATGTTTCCATATGATAATTCTTGAGATTGTCTAAAATCTTTCTGTCATCTGCCTTATCAAGAAGTTCATCACGGAATTTCTTGGTTGTGAGCATATCATTGAATGAGCTTGGACCACCTACGCAGCCGCCTTCACAAGCCATACCTTCGATAAAATCATCCGGAAGCTTTCCTGCCTTCATCAGCATTAAGAACTTGCGGCACTCTGCTGCACCGTTTGCCTTACATACCTTAGGCTCGATTCCTGCCTCCATCTCCTTCATACTCTCAACAACTGCCGCGGTAACACCACCGGAATTACCGAAACGCTTACCATATACGGATGACTCCTGATATGAAGTATCATCCGGCTGAAGTTCTACATCTTTTGCGCTCATGATCGCACGGATCTCACTGTAGGTTAGTACATAATCTGCATTTCCCTCGATCTTCTGATCAACAACCTCGGACTTCTTGGCAACACAAGGTCCTACGAATACGGTAATCGCATCCGGATCCTTGGCCTTGATCATACGGGATACCGCACACATTGGAGATACCGTTGTAGAAATCTTATCTGCCATATCCGGGAAGTGGCGTCGCACCATGTTGACAAATCCCGGACAGCATGAAGTTACCTTCTTCTCGCCTGCCTTATAAGCTTCCACCCACTCTTCGGCCTCGGAAGCAGCTGTCATATCTCCGCCTAAACCAACTTCGATAAATCCGTTAAATCCGACTTCCTGCATCGCTTTCTTCCAGCTGTTCATCGTGATGTTTGGTCCGAACTGTCCCTCAGTTGCAGGTGCCGCCATAATGTAGACCTTCTTGTCAGACTTTAATGCATTAATGACATCAACGATAGAGGTCTTTGATCCGATTGCTCCGAATGGGCAGCTGTGGATACATTTACCGCAACGGATACACTTAGCATCATCGATTACGGAAATTCCGTACTCATTGTATGTAATCGCGTTCACTGGGCACGCAAACTTACATGGTCTCTTCAGATGGGCGATTGCATTGTAAGGGCAGGCAGCTGCACACTTACCACACTCTTTACACTTCTGCGGATCAATGTGGGAACGGAGGCGTCCGGCCTCAATCGCGCCGAACTTACAAGCATTAATACATGCCTTACCCATACAGTTCTGGCAGTTCTCGGTTACTGTATAACTTGAAATCGGGCAGTCCTCACAGGCTGCGCTGATTACCTGAATCACATTTCCATCGTCTACCGGGCCCGGAGCCTTACCCTCGGCAAGACGGACACGTTGACGGATAATTTCTCTCTCCTTGTAAATACAGCAGCGGAACTGTGGTGTCGGTCCCGGAATCAGGCGGACCGCAATATCTGTCTCTTATACACATCTCCGAGCCCACGAGACGCGTAGTAATCTCGT
>URQG01000058.1 GCA_900549895.1 uncultured Lachnobacterium sp. | reverse complement strand
TACGAGATTACTACGCGTCTCGTGGGCTCGGAGATGTGTATAAGAGACAGCCCCTCTTCACCAGTTCCGGAATGATCGTCTCCGATGCACTTGCCGTGGCACTGTAGAGATCGTGCATCAGCACGATATCGCCGTCCTTTACGTGATCAAGCACCGCTTTCTTCGTGCTGCCTGCGTTGCGCGTTTTCCAGTCCAGCGTATCGATCGACCAGATGATCGACGGCATTCCCACCCACTGCTTAACGTTCGCATTGGTTGCACCGCCGGTCGGACGCACGATCACAGGCGCCTGCCCCGTGACTTTCTTTACATTCCGGTTCGTTTTGGTGATCTGCCTTTTAACTTCCGCCTCACTGACACGCGTTAAATTCTTGTGTTCATAAGTATGGTTCCCGATTTCGCATCCCATATCATGCGCTTTCTTTACCGTGTCTGAATATGTCGGCACACGGTTTCCGACCACAAAAAATGTCGCCACCGCGTTATTTTCTTTAAGAGTTTTCAAAACACGCGGTGTATAGATGGACGGTCCATCATCATAGGTCAAAGCCACCATTTTCTTATTTTTATCAATCTTACGTGTCAAAACGCCTTTTTCATTAAAATAACATAAATAATGGAAAATGGTTTTCTTTCCGGTTACCATTTTACCGTTTTTCGGAGAAAAATAATATTTTTTTCCATTGATCGTGCGCCATCCGGTCTTGCGCTTTCCGTTGTCTGCAAAATAATAGGTTGCCTTGCCGACTTTTCGTTTTCCAACATAGGCCTTGCCGCTTTTGCCGAAATAATACTTACTTCCGTTTACGGTCTTCCATGTATTTTTAAGTTTAACGCCATCCTTATAGTAAAACAAATGACCGTTCTCATCACGAATCAGCCCCTGCAATACCGGCTGTGGTTCCTCCGTATCAGGCTCATCCGCGCCCGGATTCTCGTTATCCGGCATTTCTGTATCCGTATTTTCACAATCGGAATCTTCGATATCCGGAATCACCGGATCTGTGTAATTCTCTCCTCCCGCTTCGGCAGCACGGACCGTCTCCGAAGCCGCACTGCTGACCGTTTCAATCGGACTGATCAGTGTCAACGCCAATACCAATACCATAACCAATCTCTGCATGATTTTTCTCATACGCATCCCCCTGTTCCACCTCTGTTTTGCCTGACCGAAATGATACTTACCTTCTGTCGGTCAGATGGTTCGGTGGTTTTCCTCTAACCATCTATGTTCATCATACAAGAAGCGCCCCCGGAATACCATCAAGTTTTGTTAAAGAATTTCTTAATATCACTTAAGAAATTTCATGCATATCTTATAGTGTACCCGCATATATGAAAAGGAGGAAAAATTATGCCAAGATTTACAAATCAGGCTCAATTGCGTTACGGCAATTCCGTAACAAATTCAAACATTGCTGTAGGGGAAATTCTTGAAGTACTTTCCATGACCAAGACTGCTGTACGGGACCAATATGATCCAAACGGACCTATCACCTATGTCATCAGCATTCTGAATTCAGGCACACTCCCGATAAACGGTCTTACTCTGACCGACAACCTTGGAGCTTACGCTTCCGGGACAGCCACGCTGACTCCTCTTAACTATCTTGCTGACTCTGTAAAATATTATGTAAATGGGGTTTTGCAGACCACACCAACCGTTACCGCAGGACCGCCGCTCTCCATTACGGGAATCAATGTTCCTGCCGGAGGCAATGCGATCATTGCCTATGAAACACAGACAAATGCGTTTGCCCCTCTACAAAGTGAATCAGCAATCACAAATATTGTCACTGCGGAGGGCGGAGGAATCACTTCCATCACCGCAGAAGAAACCGTCGGTGTTGTCGCCGCTCCAATTCTTGCAATCACCAAGTCTGTCAGCCCGGTTCCGGTTACTGAAAACGGAACTCTGACCTACACGTTCCAGATTCAGAACTCCGGTAATACCGCTGCCGATGCCGCAGCCGGAATTGTTGTCACTGATACTTTCACGCCTCGCCTGTCCAACCTGACTGCAACGCTGAACGGCACAGCGCTTGTACTGAATACCGACTATACTTACGATGAAACAACCGGCGAATTTGCAACTGTCGCCGGACGTATCACCGTGCCGGCCGCAACCTTTATCACAAATCCGGCAACCGGCACGATCAGCACCGATCCGGGAGTCACCACCCTCACGATTTCCGGAACCATCTAAAATAAGGGGCAGCCTGCGCTGCCCCACAAACTTATTTTCTAAATGGATATCTGTTTTTATCCCCTACAAGCTGTCCCTCATACTACAAGCCATCTCATACTGTGCTTTATGCCGTTCCTCAACCAGAGCCTTCGGATAACGGATCAATCCGTGATTCTCGTGCGGATCATTGAAATAATATCCTTCCTCATCATATCCGGCGAGCAGCATACAATGCTCGTTTGACCGCCACGTAAATAACCCACCACTGTCCAAAAGCTTCCACTGAGGACCGATGATTTCTTTCTTCATATCGATGCATGCCCAGAACACGACCGGCATCTCCCGGTCAATATAGCTCCGGATCAATTCCTGCATCGATGTTCCCGTCTCATCGACCACCCTGTACTTATCCCCAACCGCTTTCTGCAGCGCCTCGCAGATCACCGGCGCGTAGCACCCAAACGAATCCTTGTCATACGGGCTTCCGCAAAAAGCCTTGCGCGGATCCGGTCCGTACAACTGTCCGTCCCGTTCCTGCATCGGCACACACGGAACATAATTCCGGATAAATTCATCCACTGTGATCTCATATCCGAGATACTGCAGAAGCATCGTTGCCGACACGCTCTCACATCCGGTCGGATAGGAAACACTCTGATCGATATATGGTACCTCTATTATCTTTCGCATGTTATTTTCTTCTTCTCCCAAAGCATGCTGCTTCCACTCCTGCCTCACTGCCGCATGCAAATTTTCATCAGTTACAGCATTGACACATCATTTGTGAAATCATTTGTATTTTATCACTATATGATTACGCAGCCACGCTTTTCTTCTCACGCGAAGAAAACATGCGTTTCATGACCGTCAGCACAACAAGTAAGATCACAAGACTGCTGCCCAGCGCAATCCACCAGCTCTGCGATACCCCTGCGATAATATAACCGATAAAACATACGACTGCAACCACTGCCGCATACTGCATCTGCGTGGTTACGTGGTTAATATGGTTGCTCTGCGCTCCGGCAGATGACATAACTGTCGTATCGGAAATCGGAGATACATGATCGCCGCATACCGCACCGGCAAGAACTGCCGATACGGAGATGATCATCATCTCAAGCTTATCCGTTCCAGGGAACATTGCGATTGCGATCGGTACAAGGATCGCAAAAGTCCCCCAGCTTGTTCCGGTAGAAAATGCGAGGAAAATTGCTACAAGGAACAGGATTGCCGGAAGCAGCAGACTCGCTGAAGCACTTGCTCCAACCGCATTTTCAACAAACGTGCCGATTTCCAAGGCGTCACCCATGCCTTTTAATGTCCATGCGAAAATCAGGATTCCGATTGCCGGGATCATCAGCTTAAAGCCTTCCACAAAACTGCCCATGAAATCTTTAAATGTAATGACTTTACGTGGCAGATATAAAAATAAGGTAACAAAAACCGTAACCATCGTTGCAAAAATCAGACTCGTCTCAGCATCGCATCCTGCGAACGCACTGACCACATTATCGGCACCACCCAGATATCCGGTGTAAATCATCGCGCCGATCGCGGAAACGATCAGTACCGCAACGGGAAGCACCAGATCAATCACCTTGCCCTTTGTAGAAACTTCTTCCTCTTTTACCTGCTCGAACTCCTCTGCGCCGGATGTAAAGAGATCGCCTTTGGCCGCATTGTCTTCATGCTTTTTCATCAAGCCGAAATCAAAATTTGCCACGATCACATAAAATACCATGACCAACGTTAAAATTGCATATAAATTGTACGGAATCGTGCGCAAAAATAACTGGAAGCCCGAGATCCCCGCATCCTCCGGCACATAGGAATTGACCGCTGCCGCCCAGCTGGAAATCGGTGCAATAATGCACACCGGAGCAGCGGTGGCATCAATAATATATGCCAGCTTTGCACGCGAAACTTTATAGCGGTCCGTAACCGGTCGCATAACCGATCCGACCGTCAAACAGTTAAAATAATCATCTACGAAGATTAAGATACCAAGTCCTGTTGTCGCAAGCATCGCACTCTTTTTCGACTTAATCTTGGCTCCGGCCCACTTACCGTATGCGGCCGAACCGCCGGACCTTGACATCAAAACAATGATCATTCCGAGCAGCACATCAAAAATAAGAATATTTAAATTCATGCTGCTTTTCATGATATCAAACAACGCGGTAAACGCATTCCACGGATGAAATCCCGTATAAAGCAGCGCACCCACTGCGACTCCGATAAAAAGGGAACTGTACACTTCCTTCGTCACAAGTGCAAGTATGATTGCAAGAAGCGGCGGTACCAGTGACCACCATGTACCGATAAACATTGACGCATCCATTTTCAAAACCATCCTCTCTCATTTGTTTCACTACATAACACTTCTTTCATCATACACATAAATTTGATGTATGAAAAGTAATTTTTGCACTTTTTTGCACGGAAATTGCATATCTATTCCTATAACATCAAAAAGGACCGACGTATGCTCTTATCCGGAGCCGCATCGATCCTTTCTTCTTACTTTATGCAATTACATAATCACAAACTATACTGTTTTACGTCCGCAGCACTGTTTATACTTCTTGCCGCTTCCGCAAGGACACGGATCGTTTGGATATACCTTCGCATGTTCACGCTTCTTCGGTGTATTCTGTGCCGTATCATCCTTGTTTGTTCCGGTAACCTTGGCAACCTGCTCTCTCTCAACCTTCTGTTCAACCTGAACATGATACAGAAGACGGATGGTATCTTCCTGAATCGAAGAAATCATATCATCGAACATATCGAAACCTGCCATCTTATACTCTACCAGCGGATCTCTCTGTCCATATGCCTGAAGTCCGATACCCTGACGCAGCTGATCCATATCATCAATATGATCCATCCACTTACGATCGATGACTTTAAGGAGAACGACACGCTCCAGTTCACGGAACTGCTCGATCTCCGGGAACTCTGTCTCCTTCGCCTCATAGAGAAGTACCGCCTTCTCTTTCAGGTGCTGCTTAAGTTCCTTCATATTCTTCACATCGGAAATGCTCTCTTCTGTGATCGGTTCAAGCGGAATAATCGGAAGAAGCAATTCATTTAATTCGTTCAAATCCCACTCTTCACGAGGAATCTCATTGGAAATGCATGTGTCTACAGCCTTCTCAACCTGATCCTGGATCATCTTGAAGATCGCATCTCTCATGCTGTCTCCGTTTAAAACTTTACGACGCTCAGAGTAGATGATCTCTCTCTGATCGTTATTTACCTGATCATATTCTAACAGATTCTTACGGATTCCGTAGTTGTTGTACTCGATCTTCTCCTGTGCCTTTTCGATTGCGGAAGTCAACATCTTATGCTGAATCTGCTCCCCTTCCGGCACTCCCAGTGCAGTAAATACAGACATCAGTTTTTCAGATCCGAACAAACGCATCAGATCATCTTCCAGAGAAATGAAGAACTGGGATTCACCCGGATCTCCCTGACGGCCGGAACGTCCACGCAGCTGATTATCAATACGGCGGGACTCATGTCTTTCTGTACCAATGATCTTCAGACCACCGGCTGCCTTCGCATCATCGTCAAGCTTGATATCGGTTCCTCGACCAGCCATATTTGTAGCGATCGTTACGGCACCATGCTGACCTGCCTGCGCAACAATCTCAGCCTCAAGTTCATGGAATTTTGCATTTAATACCGTATGCTGAATTCCTTCACGCTTCAACATTCCGCTGATCAGTTCGGAAGTCTCAATCGTGATGGTACCAACCAGAACCGGCTGTCCCTTCTCATGTGCTTTCTTAACTTCCTCTACAACAGCCTTAAACTTTTCCTTTTTCGTCTTATATACAGCATCCTGATGATCGATACGGGCGATCGGACGGTTCGTAGGAATCTCAATAACATCCATTCCGTAGATATCACGGAACTCCTTCTCCTCTGTTAAAGCAGTACCGGTCATACCTGCCTTCTTATCGAACTTATTAAAGAAGTTCTGGAATGTGATCGTAGCAAGTGTCTTGCTCTCTCTCTTAACCTTAACATGCTCCTTTGCCTCAATTGCCTGATGCAATCCGTCAGAGTAACGTCTTCCCGGCATAATACGTCCGGTAAACTCATCGACGATCATAACCTGATCATCCTTAACCACGTAATCCTGATCACGGAACATCAGATAATGTGCGCGAAGTGCAAGGATGATATTATGCTGGATCTCAAGGTTATCCGGATCCGCAAGGTTCTCAATATGGAAGAACTGCTCAACCTTATGCACACCTTCCTGTGTCAGGTTGACCACTTTATCTTTCTCATTTACGATGAAATCTCCGGACTCTTCCTGCTCGATTCCCATGATAGCATCCATCTTGGAATATTCAGGAACGTCCTCACCTCGTTTCATCTGCTGCGCAAGAATATCGCAAGCCTCATACAACTTTGTGGACTTTCCACTCTGTCCGGAAATGATAAGCGGAGTTCTCGCTTCATCGATCAATACGGAATCGACCTCATCAATGATCGCATAATGCAAATCTCTCTGTACGAGCTGCTCCTTGTAGATTACCATGTTATCACGCAGATAATCAAAACCGAGCTCATTATTTGTTATATAAGTGATATCACAATTGTATGCCTCACGACGCTCGTCATTGTCCATATCATTCAGAACAACTCCAACCGTCAATCCAAGGAATTCATGTACTTTACCCATCCACTCGGAATCTCGCTTCGCCAGGTAGTCATTGACCGTTACGATACAGACACCCTTGCCCTCCAAAGCGTTCAGATATGCCGGAAGTGTGGATACCAATGTCTTACCTTCACCGGTCTTCATCTCTGCGATACGTCCCTGATGCAGGATAATACCACCAATGATCTGTACTCTGTAATGTTCCATACCAAGGACACGGCGTGCGGCTTCGCGGACTGTTGCAAAAGCCTCAGGAAGAAGATCATCAAGTGTCTCTCCCTTGTCCAGTCGTTCCTTATATTCTTTTGTTTTCGCTTTCAGCTCATCGTCGGAAAGAGCTACCATCTGATCACGATAAGATTCTACTTTATCGACGATCGGATAAATGCGCTTTAACTCCCTCTCACTGTGTGTACCAAAAATCTTGGTTAATTTACTCATAATATATAGCTCCTAACTCGCATAGAATATTCGTATTGTAACACTTTTCACGAATTATCTCAACTCTATATGGAGTAAACGTTTTATGAACTTTTTATTAACAGACAATTGTAAAATGCGTCATCGGTTGCTATAATTGACGCAAAACGGCTTCGTCCGTTTCAGAGAGTATACGAATAAGGAGGAAACAACATGTCATATTTATATAAGACAAAGGGTACATGTTCCACTCAGATTGAAGTAGAACTTGACGGAGATATTGTAAAGGATGTCAAATTCACCGGTGGCTGCCACGGAAACCTGCAGGCGATTCCACGTCTTGTACAGGGTATGACGGTCGATGAAGTCGAGCGTCGTATCGGCGGTATCCGTTGCGGAATGAAAAACACTTCCTGTGGCGATCAGCTTGCCAAAGCGCTCCGCGAAGCATATAACGCACAACAGAATGCATAATTGATTCTTTTTCCGGCTATGCCTTCATATAATTTCTAAGAATATTGCTTAGGAGTTATTTATGAGTGCTATAGCCGGATTTTTTCATCCAGATTTCATTTTCAAAAAAGATGACGAATATGTCAGGAATGCAATTGCAAACATGTCAGATGCGTTGCGAAAGCGAGGTCCCGACCGTCAGGAATTCTATTATTTCACACATGGCTGCATGAATCATAATGCACTTGCATGCAGCAGTATCCATCCACAGATTCCATGTGAAGTACAACCATCTGTCAAAAAATTTAATGGAAAAAACTATACCCTGATATATGACGGATTTATCTCAAACCTTCCCGAGCTGCGGGAAGATTTAAGGAAAGAACACGTTCTCACGGACGGGTTGACACAGGAAGAACTTTTGATCTGTGCCTTCCTGCAATATGGATCCTCCTTTGTCAAAAAATTAAACGGCGCTTTCGCAATGGCGATTTACGACGAACGCAACAACCAAATGTTTCTGTTTCGTGATCCTCTTGGTCTGCGCCCGTTGTTCTACACGATTCAGAAGCAGATTCTCGTCTTTGCTTCCGAACCCAAAGCGCTCCTTAGGTATCCGGGAGTAGAAGCGACCGTTGATGCAAACGGATTAAATGAGTTACTCTCCATGGGACCTGCTCATACACCCGGACAGACTGTTTATCGTGATATTTTTGAAATCAAGCCGGGACACATGCTTGTTTTCGGAAAAGGAAGACTCTACACCGAACGATACCACCAGTTCGTCCTAAAAGAACATACCGATTCCTACGAGGATACCATCGTCCACATCAACGAACTGCTTGATCATTCCATCGCAACCTGTGCAAGTACGAATGCACCGAGCGCATCCCTGTTGTCCGGCGGTCTGGATTCTTCCGTCATCTCCGCACGCCTTGCCCAGATATCGCCCGAACCGATCACGACCTACTCGTTTGACTTCATCGGAAGCAGCAAATATTTTCAGGCAAACAGTTTTCAGCCCTCGCTTGATGCGCCTTTTGTTCAACAAATGCACGAATCCCTGGGAAGTGAACACACAACCCTGACCTGTGGCAATTCGGAATTATTCGAGTATTTGACACCGTCTGTGGAAGCACACGATTCTCCGGCCATGGCAGACGTCGATTCATCCCTCATGTATTTCTGCAGCAGGATTGCCAAAGACTATCCGATCATCTTTACCGGCGAATGTGCAGATGAACTTTTTTGTGGATATCCCTGGTATCATCGCAGCGAGATGTTCCAATCTGACACTTTCCCATGGACCAGGGATATTTCTCCGAGAAAATTGTTGTTAAATGATAATTTAATAAACATACTTGACATGGATTCTTACATTCATTCACAATATATCACAAGTTGCAATGAAATTGGAATTGATGGACAGAACACCCCGCATGAATTATTACACAGACGCACCTTCTATCTTACCGTCCGCTACTTTATGCAGACGCTTGTCGACCGCACAGACCGTGCAGCATCCTATTATAGTATGGACGCACGTGTACCTTTTGCAGACCTTGCCCTGGCAGAGTATCTGTTTAATGTTCCTTATGAGATGAAAACAAAGGATGGGGAGATCAAACATCTGCTTCGAACTTATGCAACCGGGTTGATTCCTGAGAAAA